>CAUGKA010000075.1 GCA_959599615.1 uncultured Collinsella sp.
TAGGCCGAGATATCAAGGTTGTCGCGGATGCTCATCGTGCTTCCTCCTGCTTTTTGATCTGCGCTTCCATGCGCTCGAGCTTGCCGGTCATGGTGTCGGTAAATCCGGGTCGAATATCGGCTTTGAGCACGACTTCGGTGCGGATGCCCTTGCTCGCCAGAACAAAGGTTGCATCGCGCACGACCTGCATGACCTCGTCCCAGTCGCCCTCGATCTCGGTGAACATCGAGGTGGTGCGGTTGGGAAGGCCGCTCTCGCGAATGACGCGCACGACCTCAGCGACCTCGGCGGACAGTTCATCGCCGGTGCCGCACGGGGCGATGGCCACGGCGACGAGTGTGTTCATGCCGGCGTTGGTTGCGGGCTCGGACATGGCTTATGCCTCCTCGAGCTCGAGTCGGTTATCGGCGATGTCCTGGGCGGTCGCGCGGTAGAGCTCGTCGATAAAGGCGACCTTAAAGCTTGCCGGGGCATCGGCGACAGCGGCGGCACGCGTGCCTGCGACGTTGTAGACGGCGGTGCCGCAGACTGCCGCCGTAAACGGATCGGTAGCACAGGCGTACACGGCCAGCACGCCGCCCTGCGAGCAGCCACAACCGGTGATTTTTGACATGAGCGGGCTGCCGCCGTGGGATTTGGCCACGGTCGTGCCCTCGGTGATTAGGTCGACTTCGCCCGAGACCACTACGGCGCCGCCGGTGTAGCGGGCGAGCGCCACGGCGGCATCGCGGGCGGCGTCGACCGTGTCGGTGGTATCGACACCGCGCACGCGGCTCATGTCGGCTGCCTCGCCCTCAAGACCCCACAGGCCGGCGAGCGCAATGATCTCGGAGGCGTTGCCGCGCACGATGGCGGGCTTGTACTGCTTGAGCTCGTTTACCAGCTGGGTGCGCAGGCTACCGATGCCCAGACCCACCGGATCGAGCACCCAGGGCTTGCCGGCGTCGTGTGCTGCCTTGGCCGCGCGGGGAATCGTCTGTTCGTAGATGGGGAAGAGCGTGCCCATGTTGAGATAGATGGCGCCACCGCCGGCAACGAGTGCCTCGCCCTCGTCGGGCAGGTAGACCATGGCGGCCGATCCGCCCACGGCGAGCTGTGCGTTGGCGACAAAGTCGATCGTCACCGTGTTGGTGATGGAGCCGGCCATCGGATTGGTGGCGCGAATCTCTTCCACGGCCTTGACCATATGTTGCTTAAGCTGTTCCGAATCAATCACTGCACATGCCTCCTTGGCATAGAAAAGGGGCGCTGTGCATAGACAGCGCCCCTGTAAAGGCGGCATGCTCCCTACGCCAGCATTAACTGACAGGTTCAAAGGATTGGGCCCCATGCCCTCTCAGCCTTGTGGTATGCACCGCCGGCACTCCCGCATCGAATCTGTTGTTCCCTATACTAGCGCATCGGTACAATAGATGGGGCTGAGACGAATGGGGGAGTCTATGATCAAGCTTGTGCTGACCGATATGGACGATACGCTGATTCCAGCTGGGCATGACGGCGCCAGCGACTATGCCATCGAGGGCATTCATGCCATGCAGGCGGCGGGTCTGCATTTTGGCCCGGTTTCGGGCCGTCAGCCGTCCGCGATGGGCTGGATGTTCAATAATCGTACCGAGTGTTTTTCGACCGGCGCATTCTGCAACGGCCAGGTTATGTTTGTCGATGGCGAAGTGGTTGCCTCGCGCGCGACCGATAACGATGCGCTCATGCGTCTTGCCGCCTATCTGGAAGAAGAAACCGACGATACGTATCTGAAGGTCTACAGCTTAGGCGATAACTTTTGGAATAACGATGCCTATTGCGTGACGCGCGATTCCGAGCGCGTACGCCGCGCCATGGAGTCGGGCGGCAACGCGTGGCTCAAGGGCGAAGAGGCTCCCTGTCGTCCTGTCGTTGACGATGCCCCGGTATACAAGGCGAATATCTGGAGTGCCCGTTCGCGCGAGGGGCTCGCCGAGCTGCGCGAGCGTGTTGCCGCCGAGGTGCCGGAGCTCTCGCTCGTGTTTCCCAACAACCGCGTTCGCCTGTTCGACGTTCTTCCGACCGGCTGGGACAAGGGCTGTGCTGCGCTGGAGCTGGCGCGCGCTTTGGGCCTGACGCCCGACGAGGTGGCCGTATTCGGCGATTCCGATAACGATTTGCCCATGATCGATGCCGTTCCCAATTCCGTTGCAGTCGCCAATGCCAACAAGGCCGTCACGGCCTCCGCGCGCTGGCATATCGGCGCTGCGGCAGATGATGCGGTTGCCGGGGCTCTGCATCAGATTGCCGCCTGCGCCGCGACGGGGGAGATGCCGTCGTTTATGCGTCAGGTGGACGCGACGGGTCTTGGCATCACGAACGTCTAGGGAGAAAGCCATGAAACTCCAGCAGCTCAGGTACGTGGTAAAGGTTGCCGAATGTGGCAGCATCACCGAGGCATCGCGCCGGCTCTTTGTGTCGCAACCTTCGATTACCGCGTCGATTCGCGATCTCGAAAACGAGATGGGTGTGCATATCTTTGAGCGCACTAACAAGGGCGTCGTTGTGTCCGAGGAAGGCGAGACCTTCTTGGGCTATGCGCGCCAGGTGCTCGACCAGGCCGACTTGCTCGAGGGCAAGTACAAGGGCGCATCCGAGCAGGTGCCGCACTTTAGTGTGAGCTGCCAGCATTATTCCTTTGCCGTTAACGCGTTTGTTGACGTGATCCGCGAGTTCGATGCCGCGCGCTACGACTTTACCCTGCGCGAGGAGCAGACCCACGAGATTATCGAGGATGTCGCGCACATGAAAAGCGAGCTGGGCATTCTGTACCTATCCGAGCACAACCGTGAGGTCATCGAGCGTATGCTCACTGCCAATGAGCTGGTGTTTGAGGGGCTCTTTTGCGCCGCGCCGCACGTCTTTGTATGCGCCGACCATCCGCTGGCGGCCCGCTCCAGTGTGACGCTCGAGGACTTGGAAGACTACCCGTTCCTGTCCTACGAGCAGGGCAGCTACAACTCGTTTTACTATTCCGAGGAACTGACCTCGACGTTTGAGCGCCGCAAGAATATCCGTGTGCGCGACCGTGCGACGCTGTTCAACCTTGTCATGGGACTCAACGGCTATACGGTGTGTTCGGGCGTGATCAGCCATGAACTCAATGGCCCCGGTATTATCTCGATTCCGCTCGATGTGGACGAATACATGGAGATCGGCATCATCACGCGTAAGAACACGACGCTCACGCGCTATGGGCAGGCCTATATCGACGCGATTCGTCAGCATATCTAATTTGGTATGTCTGCTGTGTGCATGGCGCCGAGCGACACGTATTGATATAGATAATCTCTATGTCAAACTGATAATAACGCATATTTTACGATGGCTATTTGAGCGCTCATACTTTGTCTCGTTAAAGCATCCACGCAAAAAAGGAGACTAGTATGACTAATTCCGCCCAGCTCAAAGCGCCGTTTCGTGCCGATATCGTCGGCAGCTTTCTTCGTCCGCAGGCCGTAAAGGACGCACGCGCCGCCTACGCCGCGGGCACGCTCGATGCTGCCGGCCTAAAGGCCGTCGAGGACGAGGCAATTCGCGACTTGGTAGCCAAGCAAAAGGTCGCCGGTCTGCAGGTGATCACCGACGGCGAATTCCGCCGCAGCTACTGGCACCTCGATTTTATGTGGGGCCTCAACGGCATTGAGCGCCGCACCTCGCGTACGGGCTACATGTTCCACGATGAGGAGACCACAGCCGATACCGCGGTGGTGACCGGCCCCATCAGCGGCGAGAACCATCCATTTGTCGAGCACTTCAAGTTCGTCAAGGCACTTGAGGGCGAGGGCCAGGTTGCACGCCAAACTATTCCGGCGCCGATTCAGACGTTCTCGGAGGTAACGCTCGATCGTTGCGATGGCCAGCAGGAGAGCCTGCGCGCCGTCTATAAGACCGATGAGGAGCTCGCCGACGCCATCGCGGCAGCCTATCGCACGGTGATTGCCGATCTCTACGCTGCCGGTTGCCGCAATATCCAGTTTGACGACTGCACCTGGGGCATTTACTGCGATACCGACTTTGTGGCTAAGACCGGTATGAGCCCGGTCGATCTGCAAAAGGTGAGCGAACTGGGCGTGGCGCTCAACAATGCCGCCATCGCGGGCAAGCCCGACGATCTGGTCATCAACACGCACGTTTGCCGCGGCAACTACCACTCTACCTATGCTTTTGAAGGCGGCTACGACCCCATCGCTCCATACCTGTTTGCGCATGAGGACGTCGATGCGTTCTATCTGGAGTTCGATACGCCGCGCGCCGGTGGCTTTGAGCCGCTCAAGTACGTTGCCCCCGGCAAGAAGGTCGTGTTGGGCCTGGTGACCACCAAGGCGGCAGAGCTCGAGAACGAGGATGTTATCGTCGAGCGTATCCGCGAGGCAGCAAAGTACGTGCCGCTCGAGAACCTGTATCTGTCGC
Organism: uncultured Collinsella sp.; assembly: GCA_959599615.1. GTDB lineage: Bacteria > Actinomycetota > Coriobacteriia > Coriobacteriales > Coriobacteriaceae > Collinsella. Next base: position 4,435 of record CAUGKA010000075.1, read on the forward strand.
CCCAGTGTGGCTTTGCCAGCTGCGAGATTGGCAACAAGCTGACCGAGGACGAGCAGTGGGCCAAGGTTGCTCTGGTTAGGCGCGTTGCCGAGCGCGTTTGGAAGTAGCAGTACCGTTTGCGGGGACGGCGCGTGCGAGGCATTGCGTATCGCGTACAATGGTTCGGATCGTATCGTTCGGGCAGGTTATCCAATATGCCCGATCGCCCTTCCATTCGAAAGGACATCCATGTCCCAATCCTCGACGCCCGCCGCCGATGCCATCTACGATGCGTCGTCGCTTGGTCGCCCGCGCATGTTTCTGCTCGGCCTGCAGCACCTGTTTGCCATGTTCGGCGCCACCGTACTGGTGCCTGTGCTCACCGGCCTCTCGGTCTCGGCGACGCTTTTGTTTGCCGGCTTGGGCACGCTGCTCTTCCACTTCCTGTCGCGCGGCAAGGTGCCTGCGTTTTTGGGATCTTCGTTTGCCTTTATTGCGGGCTATGCCGCCATCGCGCCCAACGGCGAGGCCGAGCTTTTGCCCTACGCTTGCCTGGGCGTAGCCTGCGCCGGCCTGCTCTATCCGGTGTTGGCGGCGCTCTTCCGCGCGTTTGGCGCCAAGCGCGTTATGCGCTTCTTTCCGCCGGTGGTGACCGGCCCCATCGTCATTTCCATCGGCCTGATCTTGGCAAGCTCTGCCATCGCTAATTGCCAGACCAACTGGCTTGTTGCCGTTGTCGCCGTTGCCGTTATCGTGATCTGCAACATTTGGGGTCGCGGCATGGTCAAGATTGTGCCGATTTTGCTGGGTGTTGTGGTGAGCTATGCCGTTGCCGCTGCGCTCGGCGAGGTCGTTTTTTCGGGCGTTGCCGCCGCTCCGTGGGTCGGTCTGCCCATCGTGTGGGACAACACCGTGTTTGCGCTCTTTGGGCCTCAGTTCGATAGCGGTCTTGCCACGACGGCCATCATCACCATTATGCCGCTGGCCTTTGCGACCATGATCGAGCATATCGGTGACATCTCGGCTATCGGCTCCACTTGCGAGCGTAACTACATCGCCGATCCTGGCCTGCATCGCACGCTGCTCGGCGACGGCCTTGCCACGATCCTGGCTTCGCTCTTTGGCGCTCCGGCCAACACCACGTATGGTGAGAACACCGGCGTGCTTGCCCTGACGCGTGTGTTTGACCCGCGCGTGATTCGCATTGCCGCGTGCTGCGCCATCGTGCTTTCGTTCTGCCCCAAGTTCGCGGCTGTCATTGCGGCCATGCCGGCGTGTGTAATCGGCGGTGTGTCGCTCGTGCTCTATGGCATGATCAGCGCCGTGGGCGTTCGCAACCTTATCGAGAATCAGGTCGATTTCCAGAACAACCGCAACGTGCTGGTGGCCGCTCTGGTGCTGGTGCTTTCACTCGGCATTGCGTACAGCACTGCCGGAGCTATCGTGTTGGAGCTGGGCGGCGTGACCATTTCGCTCTCGGGCCTTGCCGTGGGATCGCTGGTGGGCATCGTGCTCAATGCCATCCTACCGGGTAACGACTTTGAGTTTGATGTTTCCGAGCTTGAGGAGGCCGCCGAGTAAGGCCGGCTGTCGATAGGGCTTACTATGGCTCCCATGCGTGCTGCAACGTGTGGGAGCCATTTTTAGTGCGTGAGTATCCAGTGGATGCCATGCGCCATGCGCAGGTCGGTCTGGGCAAAGTGATTGCCGGGGTTGAGTTCGAAGGCCGCGGGGATGCCTCGGTCGCCGAGCAGCTTTTCCATTGCGTGCGTATCGTCGAGTACGTGCCGCATCATGCGGTTGGGTGTCTTGGTCTCCTTTTTGCCGAGCGACAGATAGACGGCGCTGGGCGTAGCTGTCATCGCGTGGTTATGCGCATAGTCGATAAAGCCGGGAAACCACAGGGACCCCGATGCGCTTGCGGCGCGGTCAAAGGCATCGGTCTGCCAGAGGGCCCAAAGCGAAAAGAGGCCTGCCAGCGAGTAGCCGGCAATGCCGCGCCAGGTGGGCGGTTGCGGGAGCGATGATTCGGCCTGGGGGATTATCTGCTTCAACAACTCGTCAAGAAAACCAGCGGCCTGTCCGCCAAAGGGCTCGGCATCTCGTATAGTTCCGTCGCATTCCCAGGGGCTCAGCTCTCGATTCCAATCGAGCCCTCCAATGGCGACAAGGGTGAACGGCGGGCAGTCGAGCTCTCGGCAGCGCTCGTAGACTTCATTACCGTCGCCCATAACCACGGGGAGGTAAATGACGGGCGCGCTTTCGACATGCTTTGAATGAACGGTTATCTGCTTTTGTCGCGCTTCCATGACGGGCTTCTCTCGGCGTTGTGATATCGACGGCCCCCATTGTCGCACGCCGGCTCATGCAGGTTGGGTTAGACCAAAGACAATCTCGTGCATACCCTGCGGACGCATATGGAAAACGCCACCGCCGGAGGGGAGCTCGGCGGTGGCGTTGTTAAACGGTGCTGGGGCTCGGGGTCTTCGCGAGAGCTGCCATGTGCGCAGAGGCGTCTAAGAGCGCTTGCGGCTCGCCATGGTGCCTGCGGCGATAGCGGCTGTTCCCGCAAGGACGGTTGCCACGATGGCCGCACCCGAGGTGTCGCCGGTTGCCGCGAGCACGCCGGTAGTCTTGGCTTTCGTGGTTGAAGCCGCAACGGCCTTGGTCGGCTTTGAGCCCTCAGGCTTGGGGTTCTGCTTGGACTCCGCGGGCTTGGTCTCGTCGGGCTTGGGGTCTTCCGGCTTGGCTACCTCGGGAGGTGCGATGGTCGTGCTTTTGGCGACTGCTTTGATATAGAGGGAGCCGACCGTGGCGTCGCCCGTGCCGATGGCTTGGCCTGCTTCGTAGATGCCGTCACGGAGCTTGCGATAGTCAATGACCTTGCCGCCTTCGGGCGTCTGGATGGCGGCGTTCTCAATCTTGATGGTGCCGATTGTCTTGCCGTCAGCGCTCATGGCACGGGCAAAGATTGCCGCTGTATCTCCTTCGGCCGTTACCTTGCTGCGGACAATGGAGATGGTCGCGGGCATAATGCCCTCGCTGGTCTGGGCGATGATGCCGATGTTCTCGCCTTGGGGCTCGGGGCTCGTCTCGCCATCTTGGTTTTCGCTGTAGGGGGTGGGGCCGTCGCCGTTCTTGACATAGCGGGCTATGGCCTTGACAACGGAGTCGCTGATGTAGATGTGGCCGCCCTTCTCGTTGGGTCGATCGTTTCTGGTGGAGAATGCAGCCGAAACCTCGCCTTCCGCAAACGCGTCCACGGTGGAGCCGTTCTTGACGACGATGTCGTCCTGGTAGGTGAAGAGGGCGATGGCGCCACCGTATCTGCCTTTACCTGCACGGACCGTCACGTTTGCATGATCGAGGGTGATGCCCTTGTGGGCATAGACGCCATATTCAACACCGTTTGCGTTGAGGGAGGCGTTTGTGGCTGCGAGGCTGCCCTTGGCCTCGACGGCGGCGTCTTTCTCGGAGCTCGCCTTGACCTGGCTGCCGTCCGAGATATTGATGTTGCCGCCGCTCCAAATGGCCTCACCATCGGCTGAGCTTGCCTCGACTGTGCCGCCACCCTTGATGGTGAGGTTCTTGTCGGTTCCGATACCCTTGTCCTTGGTAGCCCTGGCGGTGACGGCCCCGCTGTCGTCAATCGTGATATTGCCGTTTGCCCTGATGCCATCCGATACGCCCGTGGCGTTGACGTTGCCCGAACCTTTGATAGCGAGATCGCCCTCGGCGTCGATGGCATCAAACCCAGCGCTCGTGGCGTTGACGGATCCGGCTCCGTCGATGTTGATATTACCCGTGGAGAGGATAGCGTCCTCAGTAGATGTCACGCTGAGCGTGCTGCCCGCGTCGCCTTGGATATTGAGCTCGGCGTTCTCATTCTTGCCATGAGAAGCCTTGATGCCTTCGATCCAGTCGGCAGTGACGATGTTGTTTCCCGAGTAATTCACGTTGAGCTTGCCTGCGGCCTGGATCTCGCCGCCGTTATAGTTGTTGAGCTTCAAGTCGTCGGCGCCGTCCCACGACCAGGTGCCGGTCTCGTCGCCCGCCGCAGTGCCGGCGTTGTATTTGGTTTCGCCGACCTTGACCCATTCCGCCGCGAGCGAGACGCTCGGCATGAGCAGCGAGCTCACCGTGAGCGCGCACACGGCGCCTACGACGATGCGGCGCGTCACGCGGCGCCAGCTGCCGTGCGCGAGTCCTATGCGACGGCGAACGTCGGGTTCGGCAACATGGGTTCCGGCGGTAGTGTCATTGCGTTTGGGGGTCGTGAACAAGGCTGCCATGGTTGCTCCCGTTCTCATAGGGCCTATACGGCTAGGTTCAGCGTATCTGCTGGATGTTGC
>CAUGKA010000076.1 GCA_959599615.1 uncultured Collinsella sp.
TATTCTGCACGTCAGCCGCGTCGTAAGTACTGCCAGTTCTGCAAGGAGAACACTGAGTTCATCGACTATAAGGACACTCAGCTTCTCCGTAAGTACATGACCGACCGTGGCAAGATCAAGCCCCGTCGCGTCACTGGCGCTTGCACGCAGCATCAGCATGACATCGCCAACGCCATCAAGCGCGCCCGCGAGATGGCTCTCCTGCCGTACACCGTCCCCGTGGTTTCCTCTCGTGGCAACCGCGACCGCGGCTAAGAAGGGAGACGCATCATGAAGGTTATTCTTCTCGATGAGATCAAGGGCAAGGGCGGCGAGGGTGACGTCGTAGAGGTCGCTCAGGGTTACGCTGAGAACTTCCTGTTCCCCAAGAAGCTCGCTGTTGCCGCCACCAAGGGCAACCTCAAGCAGCTTGACGAGCGTCGCAACAACATCGCCAAGCGCGAGGCCGTCCGTCTGGCTACCGCCAACGAGACCAAGGCTGCCTTCGAGGGCAAGCAGGTCACCGTTGACGTCAAGGTCGGCGACGAGGGCATCCTCTTTGGCTCCGTTACCGCCGCTATGATCGCTGACGCCATCAAGGATCAGCTCGGTATGGACATCGACCGCAAGCGCGTCGAGCTCGGTAAGCCCATCAAGGTTGCCGGTGCCCACACCGTCGCTATCTCGCTGTACCGCGAGATCAAGGCCGAGGTTGTCGTTCTCGTCGGCGTTACCGCCGAGGAGCTCGCTGCCGAGGCTGAGGTTGAGGAGACCGCTGAGGTCGCCGAGGCTGAGACCGCCGAGGTCGAGACCGAGGCTGCTGCCGAGTAGCATTTGCTACAACGCAACAATCTTGTTCTAAGAAGGGCGCTCTGGGAGACCAGGGCGCCCTTTTATTTTTTGCGCTGGGCGAGTGTCGTAGCAGTCATTGAAATGTGGCCCCGTGTATGGGACCGTTCATCCGTTTGGTTCGGTGATGATTGCCAAGGCGCGGCTCGATTTATAGCCTCGGCTGATACTATGGATGCTCGCAAGCGATATGAATGAGGATGCTCATGGCATATGACGATAGGGAGACGGGGCTGACGGTCGAGGACCGTGGCTCCAAGTTGGGTCTCCCCCAAAACCAAGATGCAGAGGCCAACGTACTGGCCGCTATGCTGCTATCGCCCGAGGTGGTCGAAGAGGCCCAAGTCGAGCTGCAGCCCGATGACTTCTACCGGCCCATTCATAAGACCATCTATACCGCGATGGTCGACATGTACAACAGCCGCATCCCCATCGACTCCATCTCGCTGATCGATTACCTGCGAAGCATCAACAAGCTCGATGCTGTGGGCGGCGAGGCGTACATTTTGGAGCTGATGGGCCAGACCCTGTCGCTCGTCAATTGGCAACACCATGCCGCCATCGTGCGCCGCGACTCGATGCTGCGCGAGCTGATCGGCGCCACCAACGAGATTAACGCGCTGGCCTATAACGCCCCCACTGACACCAAGGAGGTCGTGGAGCTGGCCGAGAGCAAACTGCTCAAGGTCACGGCCCGCGAGGTTAAGTCGAGCTACAAGACGCTGACCGAGTTTATGGTCGAGGCCTATAACGAGGCCGAGGAAGTGTGCAAGGCCGGTGGCCAGGCCGCGGGCGTGCCCACGGGCTTCCCGTCGCTCGACCGTATGCTCATGGGCTTCCGCGAGGGCCAGCTCATCATCATCGGCGCCCGCCCTGCCGTGGGTAAGACGTCGTTCGCCCTGAATCTGGCGCTCAACGCCGCTGCCGCGGGCTATACCGTCGGCTTCTTCTCGCTGGAGATGTCGGGCAAGGAAATTGCCCAGCGCCTGATTTGTGCCTATGCCATGATCTCGATCAGTGACTTCCGTATGGGCCGCATTAGCCCCGAGCAGTGGGCCAACATCAACGAGGCCACGCAGACCCTATCCAAGCTCGATATTCTGATTGACGATACGCCCGGCACCACGGTGACCGAGATTCGCGCCAAGAGCCGCCGCATGCTCCACAACAAGGAGAAGGCCATCATCATCCTGGACTACCTGCAGCTGGTGAGCCCTCCGCCGGGACGTCGTTCCGAGAGCCGTACCGTCGAGGTCTCGGAGATGTCGCGTGGTTTAAAGATCATGGCCAAGGAGCTCAAGATCCCGCTCATCGCGCTGTCGCAGCTGTCGCGTCAGGTCGAATCCCGTACCGGCAAGCGCCCGCAGCTGTCCGACCTGCGTGAATCGGGCTCCATCGAGCAAGACGCCGATATCGTTATGTTCTTGGACCGCTCTGCCGACGAGGCCGAGGCATCGCGCGATGACCGACCCGACGAGGGCGTTACGCGTATCGTCGTGGCCAAGAACCGTTCGGGCCCGATCGGCGACGTCGACCTGATGTTCCTGCCGGCATCCACCAAGTTCTATGAGCTTGATGGGGCGCATGCCGAGGAGTAGGACAGGCGCCCGTTGCACGGGTATACTGGGAATGTTTTGTGCTTCTGCGCGTTTGCAGCGCGCGGACAGTCCATGAATGTGAGGAGTAAACATGCCGTCAACCGTTTTGGTCGGTGCCCAGTGGGGCGATGAGGGCAAGGGTAAGATCTGCGACCTGGTCGCCGGCGACTTTGATGCCGTCGTGCGCTACTCGGGCGGCAACAACGCCGGCCACACCATCGTCGTCAACGGCAAGAAGTACGGCCTGCACCAGGTGCCCTCCGGCATCATGTATTCCGACCACGTGTCGGTGATTGGTAACGGCTGCGTCGTCAACCCCAAGGTTGTCCTTGAGGAGATCGACATGTTCGAGGCCGACGGCATCACCACCAAGAATCTCAAGATTAGCGGCAACGCGCATGTCATCATGCCGTACCACATCGATCTGGATGGCGCCTTTGAGCAGAAGCTCGGCAAGAAGAATATCGGTACCACTAAGCGCGGCATCGGTCCGTGCTACCAGGACAAGATGGCCCGCATCGGCCTGCGTATGCAGGACATGCTGGATGAGGCGCTGTTCCGCGACAAGCTGGAGACCGCTCTCGCCCGTGTGAACCCCGAGCTCGAGCTCATCTACAACCTGCCCGCCTACACCGTGGACCAGATTTGCGACGAGTACCTGCCCATGGCCGAGCGCCTGCGCCCCTACATCACCGAGACGAGCCTGCTGCTCAACAACATGATCGATGAGGGCAAGGATTTGCTGTTTGAGGGCGCCCAGGCGACGCTGCTCGACATCGATCATGGCACCTATCCGTACGTGACGTCTTCTAACTGCACCGCCGGCGGCGCCATTACCGGTTCCGGCGTCGGCATGAAGAACGTCGACCGCGTGCTGGGCGTCATGAAGGCCTATATCACCCGCGTCGGTTCGGGCCCCATGCCCACCGAGCTTTCCTATGAGTCCGAGGCCGGCCACACGCTGACCGAGGAGGGCTACGAGTACGGCGTGACTACCGGTCGCCGTCGTCGCTGCGGCTGGTTTGACGGCCCTATCGCCAACTATGCCTCGCGCGTCAACGGCCTCACCGACATCGCCCTGACCAAGCTCGACGTGCTTTCGGCCTTCGACACCATTAAGGTGTGCGTTGCCTATGACGTCGATGGCGAGCGTTACACGAGCGTGCCCGAGCACCAGGTGCACTTTGAGCATGCCAAGCCCATCTACGAGGAGCTCCCTGGCTGGAAGTGCGACATCACCGGTTGCCGCAGCTTTGATGAGCTGCCGCAGGAGGCACAGGACTACGTGGCATTTATCGAGGATCTGGCACACACCCGTGTGACGTTTATCGGCGTCGGCGCCGGTCGCGAGCAGATTATCAATCGATTCTGGAAGTAATCGGTTTATACGGTTATTGCGATATACCCCTTTGCAGCCCAGACGGGCGACCGAGGGGTATATTTGCTTGCAAAGGGCTCGCGTGGAGCGGGCCATTCATCCATAGAGGAGGCACCCTTGAAGGCGGACACTCAAACCATCGACATCCTGTTGTTGGGCAGCGGCGGCCGCGAGCATGCTCTGGCAGCCAAGCTCGCAGCATCACCGCGCGCCGGCAAGCTCTACATCGCGCCGGGTAACGGCGGCACCGCGAGCTGCGGCGAGAACGTTGTTCTCGACGACTGCGATCCTGCGGCCGTGGCGGCGTTTGCCCAGAGCCATGGATGCGGACTCGTGGTGATTGGCCCCGAGGCTCCGCTCGTGGCGGGCGTTGCCGACGCCGTCCGCGCGGCGGGCATCCCCTGCTTTGGCCCGGGTGCCGAGGGCGCCCAGATGGAGGGCTCCAAGCTGTTCTCCAAGCAGCTCATGGAGCGTGCGGGCATTCCGACGGCAGCCTATGGTTCGTTTACCGACGAGGCTTCGGCTCTCGCCTACGTGCGCGAGCAGGGCGCTCCGCTGGTCGTGAAGGCCGACGGCCTTGCCGCGGGCAAGGGCGTTATCGTGGCGACCGAACTTGAGCAGGCCGAGGAGGCCGTGCGCGAGTGCTTTGGCGGCACCTTTGGCGATGCCGGCAACACCGTGGTTATCGAGGAGATGCTCGTTGGTCCCGAGTGCTCACTGCTCGCCTTTACCGACGGCAAGACCGTGCGCCCTATGGCCACCTCGCAGGACCACAAGCGCGCCCTCGAGGGCGACAAGGGCCCCAACACCGGCGGCATGGGCGTCTACAGCCCGGTGCCCATCGTGACCGACGAGGAGCACGCCACCATGGTGGCGGTCATGGAGCAGACCGTGGCCGAGCTTGCTGCCGAGGGCATCGACTACCGCGGCTGCCTGTATGGCGGCTTTATGCTCACGCCTGCCGGCCCCAAGGTGCTGGAGTTCAATGCCCGCTTTGGCGACCCCGAGACGCAGGTCGTGCTGCCGCGCCTTAAGAACGACCTGGTTGAGGTCATGCTCGCCTGCGCCAACTGCGAGCTCGATCAGATTGAGCTCGACTGGCGTGACGAGTGGGCTGTGGCCGTTGTCCTGACGAGCGCGGGCTATCCCGGCAGCTACGAGAAGGGCAAGGTCGTCACCGGTGTCGCCGACGCCGAGGCCATGGAGAACGTGACCGTGTACCACGCGGGCACCGCCGTGGTGGACGGCCAGCTCGTGACCAACGGCGGCCGCGTGCTTGCCGTGACCGCGCTGGGCGACACGTTCGAGAACGCTCGCAACCTTGCCTACGAGGCCTGCGAGAAGATTGATTTTGAAGGCAAGACCCTGCGCCACGACATCGGCCTGCGCGCACTGCGCGGCCGCGACGCCTGGGATGCCTAAAATCCGAGAGGAATGAGACGGATGGACGAGAAGAACGAAGAGCTCGTGGATGCGCAGATCGTTGAAGAGGACAGCCGCATGTATGGGCACGCCGAGGGCGAGCCTGGCGGCGAGGTCGCTGACGAGCCGGCGCTGGTGCTGGGCGACGACGACCCGCACGATGCCGAGCTGCACGAGAAGATTCTTTCGGAGGAGTGCGCCTGGAAGGGCAAGATCCTCGACGTCCACCGTCTTGAGGTTGAGCTGCCCAACGGTCGCCGCAGCGCCCGCGATATCGTTCGCCATCCGGGTGCGGCGGCCGTTGTGGCGCTGACCGAGAGCGGCAAGATCGTACTGGTGCGTCAGTACCGCACCGCCATCGACCGCGTGACGGTCGAGATTCCCGCCGGCAAGCTCGATCCAGGCGAGGACCCGCTCGATTGCGCCAAACGCGAGCTGCATGAGGAGACGGGCTTTAGGGCAGGTCGCATTCGCTTTTTGACGTCGATTGTCACGTCCTGTGGTTTTTGCGATGAGATCATCCACATCTACTTGGCTACCAAGCTCGAGTTTGATGCGCCCAACCCCGATGATGACGAGTTTGTCAACGTGGACCTGGTGCCGCTGCACGAGCTGATCGACGCCGTGCTCGACGGCAAGATCGAAGACGCCAAGACCGTCGTGGGCGCCTTGGCCTGCGATAGCATCGCGCACCGCTTGGGCGGAGCGGAGCTCTAGGTTACGCGGTTTTACCAAACCGCGTAACGAGTCGACGCTGCAAACGCCCCTAAGCGGCAATCTGCCTTTCAATCGTCGCTCGCGTACCGAAGTACGCGTCGCTCCTCTTTCAAGGCACCTTGCTCGCTTAGGGACGTTTTCGCTGACGCTGCCAGAACATCGGCGTTATGCTTGTTGGGACGCTTTGTTTTCAGCCTGACCGGTTCAACCGGATTTCTCACGCTATTTATTTCTCTTCGAGGATTGCATGTTTAAAAGGTTTCTCTCGTATTACGAGCCCCAGATGGGGCTTTTTGTTGCTGATACTGTTTGCGCTCTGGTGCTTGCCGCCATTGACCTGGCGTTCCCCATTATTCTGCGCAATTTGACCGGTGGGCTGTTTACTCAGGGTCAGGCTGCCATTATGCAGGCGCTCGGTATGATCGCGGTGGGCTTGGTGCTGATGTATGCCGTCCGCTGCGCCTGCCGCTACTTTGTGAGCTATTGGGGCCACGTGATGGGCGCGCGCATGGAGTCCAAGATGCGCGAGGACCTGTTTGACCAGTACGAGCGCTTTAGCTTTGCGTACTTCGACCGCAACAGCTCGGGCGATATGATGAGCCGCGTGGTCAACGACCTATTTGATATCTGTGAGGCAGCGCATCACGTACCCGAGTGGATCATCATCTGCGGCATCGAGATTATCGGCTCGTTTGTGATCCTCTTTACCATCGCCCCGGTGCTGGCGCTTGCCATGGCTGTGGTGACAGCAGCGTTTGCGGTCATCATGTTTTGGCAGAACATGCGCATGCGCGAGGTCTTTAGCGACAACCGCAAAAAGATCGGCGGCATCAATGCGCAGCTGCAGGATTCGCTGGCGGGCATGCGCGTGGTCAAGAGCTTTGCCAATGAGGAGACCGAACGCTTCAAGTTCCGCGCCTCCAACAATCGCTACCTTTCGTCCAAGGAGAACATGTATCACGCCATGGGCGTCTATACTGCGACGTATGGCCTGCTCTCGGGCGTGCTGTACGTGATCGTGGTGCTGCTGGGTGGTTGGCTCGTTGCCCAGGGTCAGCTGCAGGCGGTCGATATGGCAACCTTCGCGCTCTATATTTCGCTGTTCTGCACGCCGCTCGAGACACTCGTCAATTCGGCCGAAACGTATCAGAAGGCCATCGCTGGCTTTAAGCGTATGGACGAGGTGCTCTCGACCGCGCCGGATATCCAGGACAAGCCGGGCGCCACGGATCTGCAGGTGACCGCCGGCGCCGTGGATTATCACGACGTGTGCTTTAACTACGAGGATGTTGAGCTGGGCGAGGGCGATGCCGACGAGCGTCCCGTTATCGACCATATGGATCTGTCCATCAAGCCCGGGCAGACCATCGCTTTGGTTGGCCCTTCGGGCGGTGGCAAGTCCACGACCTGTTCGCTGCTGCCGCGCTTTTACGACGTTGCCGCTGGGTCCATTAGCATCGACGGTCAGGACGTGCGCGATGTGACGCAGCAGAGCCTGCGCCGCGCTATCGGCCTGGTGCAGCAGGATGTCTACCTGTTTGACGGAACAATCGGCGAGAACATCGCCTACGGCAAGCCGAGCGCCACGGCAGAAGAGATCGCCGAGGCCGCCCGGCTTGCCAACATCGATGCCTTTATCGAGTCGCTTCCACAGGGCTATGACACGGTCGTGGGCGAGCGCGGCAGCCGTCTTTCGGGCGGACAGAAACAGCGCGTTGCCATTGCGCGCGTGTTCCTTAAGAATCCCAAGATCCTTATTTTGGACGAGGCGACGAGTGCTTTGGATAACGAGAGCGAGGAGGCGGTGCAGGAGTCACTCGAAGAGCTGGCACGCGGCCGCACCACGATTATCATCGCCCATCGTCTTTCGACCATTAAGCATGCCGATGAGATTGCGACCGTTGAGCATGGTCGCGTTGTGGAGCGTGGCACGCACGAGGAGCTTCTCGCCCGTGGCGGCACCTATGCCCGTTACTATCGAATGCAGTTCGAAGGTGCGCGTGCGCACGAGCTCGACTGATTGATATGACAGGAAGTTTATGGCTGACAAGAACCCTTTGACTCCGGAAGAAGTGACGGAGTTATTCTCCGAAATCGATGCATCCGGCGTCTTGGATCCCACGCTTGCCAAAAAGCGAACCGAGCGCATGCGTGAGAAGGAGGCTGCGGCCAAGCGCGGTGACAAAGCGGCGCTAGCGCAGCTGCGCAGCGAGGACCGCGCGAGCCAGGCAAAACATATCGACCCGCTGTCCGAGGACGATCCTTCGGGCTCGCAGGTGAGCCATACCATTACGAAGACCGCGATGGCCGTGGTCATCGGTATTCTGGTGCTGATCGTGGGCATGCAGATCGGCTACGGCGTGATGCGCCGTCTGAATACCGCCAACCTGTCCGAGAGCGTTTCGGTGGATACCGTCTCGACCGCGCTCAAGGGTGGACTCGAATGGGGCAACGGCTTTACGCAGTTTCCGCTCGATTTTACCGTCGACGAGGCCGATGAGCGCACGGGCACGGTTGAGGTGACGGTGTTGGACACATCGTCTGCCAATGAGCTCGAGCTGCTGTCCAACGGGCAGATCCAGGCCGCGGCGCTTGCGACCAACGCGCTGCTCAACGACAAGATTGACCGCGTGGTGTATAACGTTCACGCCTATATCGACG
>CAUGKA010000077.1 GCA_959599615.1 uncultured Collinsella sp.
GCCCGCGATCACGCCCGCGCAGCCGATCACAGCGACCACGGCATAGATGATGTTATTGATAAAGCGCGTGCCGGGGTTGGAGAGCGAACCCATAAACTGCGCGCGCTCGCCCGCGGTGTAGAGCTCAGCGTTGAGGGCATCGAAGCGCTGCTGGGCGTTGGGGCCATAGGCAAAGGCGTCGACAAGCTTCTGCTCGCCCACGTATTCCTCGATATGACCGCCAAGCTGCCCTTGAATACGCTGCTGAGCCGTAAAGCTCTTGTTGGAGAGCTTGGCAATAGCACCGGCGGCAAAGATGGAGAGCGGCGTGACGAGCACCACCACAAGCGTCATGGTCAGGTTAATGGAGAGCATAAACGCAAGCGTGCCCACGATGGTAATAACACCGGTGAAGAGCTGCGTGAAGCCCTGCAGCAGACCGTCGCCCACCTGATCGACGTCGTTGACCACGCGGCTCATAAGGTCGCCGTGGGCGTGGCTGTCGATAAAGCTGAGCGGCATGCGGCTGAGCTTGTCGCTCGCTTCCACGCGCATGTCGCGCACCGTCTCGTAGGACAGGCGGTTGACGCAGTAGCCCTGCAGCCACTGGAAGGCCGCAGCACCCATCACGACAATCGCGAGTTTGGTAACGAGCGGCAGCAGCGCATCGAAGTCCACCTGCCCGGTGGCAACGATGAGGTCGATGCCCTCACCAATGAGGATGGGCGTGTAGAGCTGCAGAATCACCGAGATGGCGGCGCTCACAAACGACGCCGTAAACGAAATACGGTGCGGGCGAACATAGCCCAGCAGGCGGCGCGTCACCGCGCCCACGGGATAGCGCTCGGGATCACCGGGTTGGCGCGGGCCGTCGCCCAGGTCGTTGAGGTTATCGTTGCCGGACACATTAGCGGTCATCGTGGCGACCGAACCGGAAGAAGTATACGGGTTCATCTAGCAACCCTCCTTTGAGCAAGTAGGCGCAGGGGCAGTCGGGGCGGACGCGGGCACCGTGCTCCCCTGCTGGCCCTCGAGCTCCTCGCGGCGCAGCTGCGACTGGCAAATCTCGCGATAGAGCTGGCAGCTTGCATACAGCTCGTCATGCGTGCCCAGGCCCGCAACCGATCCGTGGTCGAGCACGCAGATCATGTCGGCATCGCGCACGGTCGAGACGCGCTGGCTCACAATCACCGTGGTCAGCGGCAGCCCGCCCTCGGCGGCACCGCGCACGCTGCGCTCGCGAATGGCATGGCGAAGCGCCGCGTCGGTCTTAAAGTCGAGCGCCGAGGCAGAATCGTCCATGATCAATATCCGAGGCGAACCCACCAAGGCGCGCGCGATGGTCAGGCGCTGGCGCTGGCCACCGCTAAAGTTCTTGCCGCCCGCCTCGACCGGGGCATCGAGCCCCTGCGGTTTGTTGCGCACGAACTCGCTCGCCTGCGCCATGTCGAGCGCCGCCCAGAGCTCCTCGTCGGTTGCCGACTCGTCACGCCAGGTCAGGTTGCTGCGGATGGTGCCACTCACCAGCGACGCGCGCTGCGGAACAGTCGCGACCACGTGGCGCAGCTGGTCGAGCGGCCAGGCACGAACGTCGGCGCCCATCACGCTCACGCTGCCGGTGCCTGCATCGTACAGGCGCGGGATGAGCGAGACGAGCGTGGACTTACCACTGCCCGTACCGCCGATAATGCCGAGCGTTTTGCCCAGCGGCAGCTCCAGGGTCACGTCACTCACGGCGTTGGCGGCGCCCACGCCAAACGAAAAGCTCGCATGGTCAAAGCTCAACGCAGGGACCGGAACAGCGCCACCCGCCAGTTCGCCCGGCTCGGGCAGTGCGACCGGCCGGTTGCCCTCATCGGTAATGCTCGGCACGCAATTGAGCACCTCGTTGATACGCGACGCGCTGGCGCTCGCCTTGGTAAAGACCACGACCAGGTTGGCGACATACACGATGGAGGTGAGGGTCTGCGTCATGTAGTTGACGAACGCCATGACCTGACCCTGCGTGAGCTCGCCCACGTTGACCTGGATGCCGCCGACCCACAGGATGGCGCACACGCCCAGGTTCATCACAAGAAACGTGACGGGGTTGAGAATCGACGAGAGCTTGCCCACCGCGATGGCAGTATTGGCCTGGTCATCGGCGGCTTGGGCAAAGCGCTCGCGCTCGTGATCTTCACGCACAAACGCACGGACCACGCGAGCGCCCGAAAGGCCTTCGCGGCAAATGAGCGCAATGCGGTCGAGCTTTGCCTGCAGCTGCTTGTAGTACGGAATACAGCGCGCCATGACAACCCAGAACACCAGGCCAATGGCGGGCGTGCAGATCAAAAAGATGATGCCGAGCTTAAGGTCGATGGCAAGGGCCGCGACCATGGAGCCCACGGCCAAGAAGGGCCAGCGGATGAGCATGCGTACGCCCAGCGCCACAGCGAGCTGCACCTGGTTAACGTCGTTGGTGATGCGGGTGATGAGCGACGGCGTGCCGAAGCGGTCGAGCTCGGCGTAACTCAGCTTGTTGATGTGCCCGTAGAGCGCGCCGCGGATGTCGGTGCCCATGCCCTGCGAGGTGAGCGCCGCCATCTTTTGGCAGACGAGCGTAAACGAGATGCCGATCACGGCCATGGCGCCAAGTACCATGCCGTAGTGGATAACGGCATTCACGTCGTGCGAGCCAATGCCCTTATCGATCATCTGGGCAATCACCAGCGGCGTCAGCAGGTCAAAGATCACTTCGATCAACTTGCACGCAGGGCCGATCACCATATACCGGCGAAACTTACCACCAAAACGCCTGAGCAGCTCAATCATGTATAGGCGCTCCCTATCATCATTCACACTCAATTCGAATCATGATAGTACTGTCGCCCAAAAGAAGCGTAAACAACTCGCCATTTCTAATGGGGTTCGGTTTCCAAAGAAGCGGAGAGGCACGCGCACACCCAGCCAGTGGCGGGCAACCGCCTGATATACTTACATTAGTGCTACCAAGTTAGTCGCCGACCCTTGAAATGAGGTGCCGAGATGAACGACATTCTCGCAAGAAGAGCAAGACGAGCAACCGTGGGCATCGCCCTTTCCGCGGCACTTGTCGCGGGAATCGCCCCCGCAACGGCGATAGCGGCGGAAACCAGTTCCCCCACCGGTGCAGTTGCCTTGCAGACGGAAGATGCGGCCGCCGCAAAAGAAAAAGCGTATGCAGCCATGCAGGAAGCGCTCAAAAACCTCGAGGCCGCAAAAGTTGCCGCAAGTCCCGAGAAACTTGCGGAAATCGATGATGACATTGCCGCTTTTCAAGAGATCTACGACATGGTGGTGGCGGAAGCCGCCAAACGGAGGGAGCCCCTTCCCGCTATGCAAGCGGACGTCGATGCAGCCCAAGCCAAATACGATGAGGCCCACAACCGGACAAGCGGCCTTCAGGCAGAATTAAATAAGGCAATCGACGACGGAGCTTCTAACGAAACTATTAAGCAGTTGCGAGGTGAGATCATGTCGGCAGAAAGGCGAGAAAAATCTTGTGAAGATGATCTTCACCGCTGCCAACGCCGGCTCGAAAGCCAGGAAAAACGGGTTCAGTATTTCGAAAGTGAGGCAGAGGAAGCCAAATCCCACATCGATGAGGACGTAGCCAAGCGAGATGCGCTCCTCGGCGATTTGGAAAAGGCGCAAGCGGCCTATGACGACGCCTGCAAGGCATACGAAGAGGCGAAAGCCGCGGCAGACAAGGCCACCTCGCCCGAGATAACGCAACCGACCGAGACGACGCCTCCCTCCAACTCGGCGCAACCGGCCGAGGCGACACAGCCCACCGGCTCGTCCGCGACCGGCAAAAATACCCCGCCAAGCTCCACCAAGCAGGCGAACTTGAGCAGCGGCAAGCAAGCAGATACGACCGCCGGCAAGCTCGCGAACACGGGCGACGCAGCGCCGAGCGCAATCGCACTCGCAGCAATCGCCGCCGCAGGACTCGGAATAACCGCCGCAGCCACACGTCGCATCAAGAACTCAAAATAGCTGCCAGCGGCTATTGTCTTTACCAATCCACAAGCCAAGAGACAAAAAGAGGTCCGTTTCCCCATCTAGGGAAACGGGCCTCTTTAACTGCAAAAATTCAAGCAACAGCACCGCCGCCTCTTGAACCACGCAGCCATCAATGCCCAGACAACGCCAGCGAGCAGCAAAAGGCACGGGATTAAATTATTCAGATAAATGTGACCCTTCAGGCGGTTTTGGTCGGCTACCCGCGAGTGCCGGCAGGGCGCTTGGTAGTCGAGCGATCCCGCAGGCGAAGCCGAGGACCAGCGAGACACCAAGCGCCCTGCCGGCACTCGCGGGTAGCCGCGGCACCAAAAAGCGCCCGTGCGCTCGATGGATTCGGATGCCCGACAGAGGCTCCTTATGGCTGCTTCCTTCCGGACCTGACCAGATTCGGAACATGTCGTCATCCGAACCCATCGAACGCGCTAGGCGCTCGGTATATCTTACCCGCTCCCGCCCGATGGGGCAAGACAGCTAATTTGGGACGGGGCTTTTTTGACTACTTTTTGACTGGTGGGGCATCAGGGTGGCGAAAGTAGTCAAGGAGGCCCCGTCCTAAATAGACTGATCTGGTGCTGTGCCACGAAAAGGGCCCATCTACTACGTTTAGGTCGCAGGGGTCGACCATAGCCGACTTTTTCGAAAATCGGCAAGCTTTCTACCTGCTGTTTTGTTTTTGCAAATGCCGGGATGGTCGAGGGTGGCCGGCTTAACGTAGTAGATGGTCGCATTTCGTGGCAAACGGTCCGACCCAAGACCCAAGGCAGCCAACCTCGAATGGCCATTCTCAAAGTTGCGGTGGAATACGGACTGAATTGGCCCCTTAAAGGCAAAAACACTCCGTATTCCACCGCAACTTATAGGGAGATAGGCCTTAGAGGCGAGCGAGGTCATAGGCTTGTGCGGCTGACTCGCCGGCGCAGATAAGGTTGGCTGTGGCTTCTTGCGGATCGAGTGCCCGCTCCAGGTCCACGGGCTTGCGACAGATCGGCAGGACAAGGTCGATGCCCTGCTCGTACACCGCATCCAGGTTGTCGGCACGACCGCCCACGACGGCAACAACCGGCTTGCCATATCGCTTGGCACGGCGGGCCACGCCCACCGGCGCCTTGCCGGCGGCGGATTGCTCGTCCATATTGCCCTCGCCCGTTATGACCAGGTCGACATCGCGTACACGCTCGTCAAACCCCACGAGATCGAGCACTGTCTCCACGCCCGAACGCAACTCGGCACCGAGCGCCAGCAGCGCGGCGCCCAGGCCGCCGGCGGCACCGGCACCGGGCACGCCGAGCACCGAGCCGAACGTCCGTGCACCCTCGGGCACGCGCAGCAGCCCCTGGGCCCGAGCCTCGACAATTGCCGTATCGAGCAGACGACCGTAGCCGACCATCCAACTGTCGCACCTGCTCAGCGCCTCGGCGTCACCCGTCGGCAAGCCTTTCTGCCCACCAAACACCGCCAATGCGCCCCGACGCCCCACGAGCGGATTCTCGACATCCGAAAGCACAACGATACGAGCGTCATCCAAAGCCTGAAGCGCTGGCGCCAAATCAACGCTCGCCACCTGCTCAAGGCCTGCAAGACCGGGGGCGATATCGCAGCCCCGATCATCGACCACACGCGCGCCCAGCGCCTGCAGCATGCCGGCGCCACCGTCGTTGGTGGCACTGCCGCCCAAACCAATATAGAGTGTCTTTGCGCCCTTGCGAACCGCGCGAAGCATGAGCTCGCCCACGCCATAGGTTGTAGCAGCCAGCGCCGACGACTCCGTGCAAGGCGAATACCCAATGCCAGCCGCCTCGGCCATCTCGATGACCGCGGACTCGCGCTCGACATCAACCAGCATCCGGGCAGACGCGCTCTTGCCCAAGGGACCTGCTACCTCGCAGGTCACAACCTCACCGCCGCACGCGGCAATGGCGTCGAGCGTTCCCTCGCCGCCGTCTGCCAGCAGCAATGTGCACACCTCGGCATCGGGCCAAACGCGGCGCACGCCTTCGGCAACGACCTCCTCTGCCTGCGCGCTCGAAACGCTACCCTTAAAGGAGTCGATCGCCAACAGCACACGGCGGGGCCGGCGGCACGCGGCACCAAAATCGACCACCTCAACGGCGATTTCTTCGGCACACGCGAGCGCCTCGGCATGAGCGGCATGTGCCTCAAGATCGGCCCCACAACCGCAGACAGCACCATCGGTGTCACGCAGCCCACTAAAATAGCCGCTCAACACCTCACGACACTCGTCTGCCAGCACGCCGGCGGTCACATTAAACCGATGATTCAGGCGCGAGTCGGCATTCAAATCGTATAGGGATCCCAGCGCGCCGGCCTTGGCGTCGCTCGCGCCATACACGCAGCGCCCCACGCGCGCGTTGACCATAAGGCCCGCGCACATGCAGCAAGGCTCAAGCGTCACGTAGACCGTGCAATCGGAAAGGCGCCAGCGGCCAAGTGCCTGGGCAGCGGCGCACACGGCCGCAAACTCTGCATGCGCCGAAGGGTCCCGGTCGAGCTCGCGCCGATTGTGCGCCCTCGCGACGATCTCGCCGTCGCGCACCACTACGGCTCCGATGGGCACCTCGCCCACCGCCGCGGCGGCTCGCGCCTCCGCCAACGCCTCGCGCATGAACTTCTCGTCGATTTCGGTGATCGTCATCGTTCGCCTTCCCTGTTGCAAATTCAAAACGATGCTATCATTACGACTCACGGAGAGATGGCAGAGCGGTTGAATGCGGCGGTCTTGAAAACCGTTGAGCGCGAGAGCGTTCCGGGGGTTCGAATCCCCCTCTCTCCGCCACTTCTAGTGATGCACCGGTGTCATGGTCCGCTCAAACAGCGCATCGACCACGTCGGCCATCTCGGGTCGACGCTCAAGATCGTGGCCCGATTCCCACCATATCGTGAAAAGTCGAATAATACCGCCGGCGACAAACTCAGACGTCGTCTCGAGTGACACGGGGGCCAGGGCATCCTCGGCAAGCACGTTCATCACACGCTCGCGGATGGAGCGGGCAATACGGTCGCAAATAACGTTGGTCAACATGCCCGACATGCTGCTTGCCAAAATGTTATCCATGAGCCGCTCGTGCGCCAGAATCAAATCCATGGCATCGTCCAAAATCGCGTGCCGAAGCGCGCGCACGTCCTCGGCAGACACCGCGCCGGCCTCATCGGGCTGTTTTTGCGGCAAACCCGACATAAGCTCATCGATATAAAAGGCAAAGTAATCGTTCTTGTCGCGAAAGTGCTTGTAGAACGTCGTGCGGCGAATCATGGCGCGGTCGCACAGCATGGCAACCGTCAGATCCTCAAAATGATGCTCCTCGAGAAGCTCGGTGAAGGCATCGAACAGGGCGCGGTAGGTTTTCTTGATGCGAAGGTCCACTGGTATCGCCATCCTCAGGGCAAAGACAACACTCGTCAATCTGTCGCATATCTTACACCTGTACCTCGCGCGCTTTGCCCCGGTGCCAACCCCACCGAAAACATAACGCTTACCGGAAAGTTCGGCACGGCAAAACGTTGCGGGTATACTAGTAGCGTTATACCAACGGCAGCTGGCGCATGCCGCCGCGGCCATTCGAAACGGAGACATCATGATTACCGTCATCATCGGCATCGTTGTTGTCATTGTGATTGTCTGCGCCATCGCCGGCATCTACAACAACATGGTCACCAAGCGTAACCGCATCGATAACGCCTGGCAGAACATCGATACGCAGCTGCAGCGCCGCAACGACCTGATCCCCAACCTGGTCGAGACCGTCAAGGGCTACGCCAAGCACGAGCAGGAGACGCTCTCCGCCGTGATCAGCGCGCGTAACACCGCCGTCAAGGCCACTACGCCCGAGGCCAAGATGGAAGCCGACAACGTGCTGACCGGTGCGCTGCGCCAGCTCTTTGCCGTAGCCGAGGCCTATCCCGATCTTAAGGCAAACACCAACTTTACGCAGCTGCAGGCATCACTCGAGGATACCGAGAACAAGATTAGCTATGCACGCCAGAGCTACAACGATTGCGTGCTCAGCTACAACAACGCCATTCAGACGTTCCCGGCTGTCATCTTTGCCGGCATCTTCCAGTTTAAGGAGCGCCAGGGCTTCGAGGCCGCCGAAGCAGCCCGCCAGGCCCCGACCGTCAAGTTCTAGTAGTTTGGCAGCGCATCCTAAATCGGCTATATGCATAAACAGCCCCGTCGAATGCATACTTCGACGGGGCGGTTTCCTTTTTCGCGAAGGTCCCCCTCTAAGCGCCGTGCATTTTTAGGAGTATTCAACATAACCAAGGGCTTCGGGCGCTACGATAAATGCCAAAGACCGCGAATATCCCTGCAAATCAAACGCTGTCAGCCCATAACCCCGCCCATCATTCGTAGAAAACAACGAGAAATCCCGATTTTTTGCCCGAGGTCGGTATGCAGGGGCCTTCGATTGCAGAATACTCGCAAAAATGCACGTCGCCACCACCCCCACAGGTAGCGCGCAGAGATGTGGTGTAAGAGGCGGGGAATGCCCCGCCTCCGCCCT
>CAUGKA010000078.1 GCA_959599615.1 uncultured Collinsella sp.
AACAACGAAAAGACGCCGCCAAGGTCGAGATGTCCGTCGAACAATCGCTCAGCCGCACGCGCTCGGTGCATGTATCGGTCGAGGTCAAGGACGGCGCGACGTGGGACACCGCGCGCGGCGACAGCCAGATGCTCGTCCATATCGTGGGTCGCACGCTCAAGGGGCAAGCGATCGACGAGTACCAATACGTCAATTCCGAAGGTGACGGCATCGAGCTCAAGCCCGGCGACTACGAGCTCACGGTCGATGAGCCGCCCGTCGCCACCGACGGCACGCGTTACCGTGCCTCAAAGCGCATGGTTCCGGTGAGTTTTAATTCACAGGCGCCCGATACGGTCGATAGCACGCCGCAGGGCGGGTTTGACCTTTACGCTATTGCTCAATAACTGCACCTGTCGCTCAACCCCGCCGCCAAGAGTGGGACAATAGCCCTCGACACCGTTGTTTACTATTGGAGGAAGTAGCATGTCCACCGTCACTACCATCAAGCGCGGCGGCCTCACCGCGGCCATCGATTCCATGGGCGCCCAGCTCACGAGCCTTGCCCTCAACGGCAACGAGTATCTGTGGCAGGGCGATCCCACCTTTTGGGGCAAGCATGCGCCCATCCTGTTCCCCATTGTGGGCTCGCTGCGCAACAACACGGCAACGTCTGCGGCCGGCACCTGCGAGATGCCGCGCCACGGACTCGCGCGCATCGTCGAGCACAAGCTGGTCGAGGTTTCGGAGGACGGCTCCTCGGTAACGTACGAGATCACCGATACGCCCGAGTCGCTCAAGGCCTTTCCGTTTCACTTTAAGCTCAACATGACCTATGCCCTGACCGGCGACGCCACGCTTACCCAGACCTTTGCCGTTACGAACACCGGCGACGTGGACCTGCCGTTCTCGGTGGGCGGCCACCCCGCATTTAACGTGCCCGCCCCCGGTGCCGAGGACGAGGTATTCGAGGATTACGAGCTGGCGTTTACCGAGGCCTGGACGAACGAGGCTCCCATCATCACGCCCGACGGTCTCATGACGTTCGAGGGTAGCTACAAGGCTCCCGATAACTCGGACGTGCTGCCCATCACGCACCGCAGCTTCGATAACGATGCCATCATGTTCACCGATACTCCGGGCTCCACGCTCACGCTGCGCGGCCGCAAGTCGGGCCACGGCGTCAAGATCGACTTTGAGGGCTTTAAGTACATCGGCGTGTGGTCTGCCGCCAACGACGCTCCGTTTGTGGCGCTCGAGCCCTGGACCGGCCACACCACCATGGACACCGAGGACGATGTCTTTGAGCACAAGGTCAACACCATCACGTTGGCACCGGGCGCTACCGACATCCGTTCCTTTAGCGTCACCCTGCTCTAGAGGTTCCGCCGTTCTAACGAACGACGGACCGGTCGACGCTGCGCGCCACCCAGAGCGACAATTTGTCATTCAAAAGGCAAGGCATGACCAGAAGGTCTATGCCTTGCCTTTTTCATGCCAAGTGGTACATGGGGCAGGCTGCTTTGCGCCAATCGTCCTCGTGTGTCTATTAATTTTTCGCGCACATGCCGCGCTGCTGGTCGCGGGCGTATATCCTGTCTTATTGTCAGCAAAACGAAATTGGGAAGGCACCAGATGCAATCTCGACAACAGCGCGACGCGCATCCACAGCCGGTATGCAGCCGTCGCATCTTTTTGGGTAGCGCTCTCGCTGCGAGCGCTTCTGTCGTCGCCGGCGCACTTGCCGGCTGCCAGCGTCCCTCCACGCTGGAAGTAGTTCAGCCCACGACGGGCGGCGGTCGCGATGACCTGTCCGATTCCGTTATCGGCAAGGATAAGATCCGCATCGGCATGGAGGCGGCCTACGCCCCGTACAACTGGCAGGTTTCCGAGGCCAGCGAGTTCACGATCCCCATCGACAACGTGCAGGGCGCCTATGCCGATGGCTACGACGTGCAGATCGCCAAGATCGTCTGCAAGGCTCTCGGCGGCGAGCCCGTTGCCGTCAAGCAGAGCTTCTCGGGCCTTATCGACTCGCTCAACAACGGCCAGATTGACCTCATCATCGCCGGCATGAGCGCCACGCCCGAGCGCGAGGAGTCCGTCGGCTTTTCCGACCCGTACTTCATTGGCTACTTTGGCCTGTTCGTAAAAGAGGGCTCGCCCTACCAAAACGCCACCAAGCTCAGCGACTTCAGCGGTGCCACGGTGCTCGGCCAAAAGGACACCATGCTCGATACCGTCATCGACGAGATTCCGGGCGTTGTGCACAAGAACCCGGTCGATTCGGTCCCCACGGTGTTCTCGAATCTGCTGCAGGGCACGTGCGACGCCGTGACCTACAACACGGAGAACGAAAAGGGCTATATGGCCCAAAATCCCGGTATCGTCCCCATCCACTTTGCCGAGGGCGAGGGCTTTAAGCAGGAGGTCACGGCAAATGTCGGTTGCCGCAAGGGCTCGGACAAACTGCTTAAGCTCATCGACAAGACACTCAAGGGCATTAGCCAAGAGGAGCGCGACCAAATGTGGGACGCGTGCCTCGACCGTCAGCCGGCATAGGGAGGCAGCATGAAAGGCATCAATCGTCTGGCCTCCTTTATCAAGGCCGACCACCGTTATGTGTACCTGGGCACGAGCGTTATCGCGGCGCTCGGCTTGGCATTTAGCCAGCGCAACCCCACGCCGCTGAGCTTTTTGGCGCCCACCGGCATCTTCCAGGATTGCCTTTGGGCGATTCTTTGGGCCTGGATCGTCGTGTCGGCGGCAGCGCTCGTCACCAAGGTTATGCACTGGAGCGACTATCGCGAAAAGTCACCGTTTGCATCCGAGCGTTTCCGTCGCGGCGCGCGCCTGGGCAGCTATGTCGTGGTCGTCATCGCGGCGATCTTCTTTGTCGACCGCTGCGTCATGTCGTTTATCGATCTGGTGCAGGTGAGCATTGTCTCGGATTCCAACCCCAGCGACTTTTTGTCGAGCTTGGTCTACATGACCTACAAGAGCGGCGACTTCTTCATCCGTGGCATCGAGATCACCATCGCGCTTGCCACCTTCGGCACCGTCATCGCATTCTTCCTGGCGCTGCTCTTTGTGTTCCTGCGTATTCAGACCTTCGACCGCGTAGACAACGACCTGGTGCGCTTCTTTAAGAGCA
Organism: uncultured Collinsella sp.; assembly: GCA_959599615.1. Taxonomy (GTDB): domain Bacteria; phylum Actinomycetota; class Coriobacteriia; order Coriobacteriales; family Coriobacteriaceae; genus Collinsella. The sequence continues at coordinate 3,134 of CAUGKA010000078.1, forward strand.
TCGGCCGCGGCTTTGCGACCGTCTACTCCACCATCGTGCGCGGCACGCCCATGATGGTCCAGGGCCTGCTCATCTATTACGCGGGCTTCACCGTTTTGCGCGGCATGGGCTTCGAGACCGCCCAGGCCAACCAGATTTGGAGTACCTTCACCGCCGGCCTCGTCACCATCTCGCTCAACTCCACCGCCTACATGATGGAGGTCCTGCGCGGCGGCATCGAGTCCATCGATCCCGGCCAGGCCGAGGCAGCGCGCTCGCTGGGGCTTTCGCAGTGGCAGGCTATGCGCAAGGTCGTGTTCCCCCAGGGCATTAAAAACGCGATTCCGGCGCTCACCAACGAGCTCATCATTAACATCAAGGATTCGTCGGTGCTCTCGGTCATCGGCGTGTTCGACCTCATGTATGCCACCACCACCGTCGCCGGCGTGTACTACCGCCAGATGGAGGTCTACTGCGTGGCGCTCGTGGTCTACCTGATCCTGACGCTCGTGGCGAGCCGCCTGCTCGAGGCCTTTGGCAAAAAGCTCGGCGCCGAGGCTCCTGCCACGCTGCCCAGCTCTAACTAGGCTTAAGACGAGGAGAATCATCATGGCAGATACCGCCACTACCGGCACCGCGGCCGCCGCACAAACTAAAGAGTCACTCATCCGCGTCGAGGGCCTGCGCAAGAGCTTCGGCTCGCTCGAGGTGCTCAAGGGTATCGACTTGTCCGTCAATCCCGGCGAGGTCGTCACCATCATCGGTGCTTCGGGTTCGGGCAAATCGACCTTTCTGCGCTGCCTCAACCTGCTCGAGACCCCGGACGCGGGCCACATCTGGTTCCACGGCCAGGACCTTACGGCCGAGCGCTGCAATATCAATAAACTCCGCGAGGACATCGGCATGGTGTTCCAGGGCTTTAACCTGTTCAACAACATGGATGTGCTCGACAACTGCACGCTCGCGCCCGTCACGCTCAAAAAGATGAGCAAGGCCGAGGCCGAGAAGGTCGCGATGGAGCATCTGGCGAGCGTGGGACTCGAAAAGTTCGCGCACGCCGCCGTGGGTCGCCTGTCCGGTGGCCAAAAGCAGCGCGTGGCCATCGCTCGCGCCCTGTGCATGAGTCCGCAGATCATGCTGTTCGACGAGCCGACTTCGGCACTCGACCCCGAGATCGTGGGCGAGGTGCTCGAGGTCATGCGCAAGCTCGCGGCCGACGGCATGACCATGGTTGTCGTCACGCACGAGATGGCCTTTGCCCGCACGGTGTCCGACCGCGTGGTCTTTATGGACAAGGGCGTGGTGCTCGAGGACGCCGCGCCGGCCGAGCTCTTTGGCAACCCCAAACATCAGCGCACTCGCGAGTTCCTCTCTCGCTATCTCGAGGACAAATAACCGGCGCAAACGCCTACGTTGCAGGGCCGCTCCCGTGGGGCGGCCTTTGTCGTCACAATCGAAAGGATGTCATGGCCGAGGTTTGGCGCTTCTTTGCGCATGAGGACGATTTTGCCGATATGGACGAGGCCGGCGCGTGCGAGCGCTTGGGCCGCGTGCTGTCGTTTCCGACCATCTCGAGCATGGATGCCGAGGCGGTGGACTGGCAGCCCTTCGACGACCTGCGCGCCTATATGCAGCAGGCCTGGCCGCGCGTGTTTGCGGCGGGCGAGGTCGAGCTTATCGACCACTCGCTGTTGGTGACGCTTGGCGGTTCCGACTCCGCCCTCAAACCCGTCATGCTCATGGGCCACATGGACGTGGTCCCCGTGGTGCCGGGTACCGAGGCCGACTGGACGCACGCCCCCTTTAGCGGACAGGTGGACGACACCTACATTTGGGGTCGCGGCGCTATCGACATGAAGGATCAGGTCGCAGGCATTCTCGAGGCGGTTGAGTATGCGTTGGCGCACGGCTGGGAGCACAAGCGTTCGCTGTTGCTCGCCTTTGGCCAGGACGAGGAAACCACGCAGTACGGCGCTGGAGCTATCGGCCGCGTGCTCGAGGAGCGCGGTGTTGAACTTGAATATCTGATCGACGAGGGTGACTACCGTATTGTTTCGGCTGCCGAGTACAACGCGGGCGAGGGTTGGCTCATGCACGCCGACCTGGCTGAGAAGGGTTATGCCGACATTGTGCTCAAGACAAAGAGCGCGGGTGGGCATTCTTCCAACCCCTACGGCGGCACGTCGCTCGAGGTGTTGAGCCGTGCCATCACCGCAATCTGCGATATCGAGTGGCCGACGCGCGTCACGGACCTGCTTGCCGCACAGCTCGTCGAGCTGGAGTTCTACACGGCCGACGAGATTGCTTCCAACAAGGACGCCATCGTGCGCGAGTGCCTCGCCAGCAAGAAGCTCTATCCGCTCGTGACCACCACCTGCGCGCCCACGCAGATCGAGGGCGGCAGCACCGGCGCCAACGTGATGCCGCAGGATATGTGGGCCAATATCAACTTCCGCATGCTCGAGGGCACGGGCGTGGCCGACGTTGTGGCGCGCTGCCGTGAGGCGGTTGCCTGGGCGGACCTTGCCGGTCGTGTCGAAGTGGAGCTGGGCCCCGGCAGCTCCGAGCCCTCGCCGTCCCCGCGCATCGGTGGTCCCGGCCTCGAGGCGGTTCGCTCCATCGCCGCCCGCTATTTCCGCGATCCAAAGGGGACGGAGGAAAACGGATCATCAGCGGCGGGCGGAGCTCCTATCGGTATCGTTCCCTCGACCGTGATCGGCGCGACCGACGCTGCCAACTACCAGCACATTTGCTCCGAATGCATTCGTTTTTCGGCGTTTGTGGTCGACGATGACGAGTGCGACCGCGGCGTCCACGGCACCAACGAGCGCATCACCCGCCGCGCCTACCTCCAGGGCGTACGCTTCCTCATCGCCCTACTCCACACGCTCTAGAATCTGACAAAGCGACAGTCCCTTTGTTAGCCGTTGGGGACGCTCTTAAACGACTAGTCGTTAAGGAACGTACCCAACGGCTACGTCCACTCATTCCGTGCGGGTTATATGCAGGTTTGCCTGCGCACGCTATCATGTATGGGTTAGATCGCAACTATGTACCCCACACGCGAAGGGATGCGCATGTATCTGAAGATCGACATGCTCTAGCTGGGCTTACCCCCGCAGTGGCGCCATGCGCCCCATCAATTCTGCCGATTTTCACCTTCACGCATATAAAGGAGTCCCGCCATGCGCGACAAGCTCGAAAAGATCATCAAGGCCTATGAGGAGCTCGAGAAAAAGCTTTCCGACCCGGCCGTTGCCTCCGACATCAAGGAGTTCACGCGTCTCAACAAGGAGTACGCGCACCAGTCCGACCTCATCGCCGCCTCGCGCGAGTACATCGGCGCGCTCGATGACATCGAGGCTGCCAAGGAAATGCTCCACGATACTACCGATGCCGATGAGAAGGAGATGCTCCAGATGGACATCTCCGAAAACGAGGCCAAGCTTCCCCAGCTCGAGGAAGACATTAAGTACATGCTCATCCCGAGCGACCCCAACGACGACAAGAACACCATCGTCGAGATTCGCTCCGCCGCCGGTGGCGACGAGGCGGCCATCTTCGCCGGCGACCTGTACAAGATGTATCAGCGCTTTTGCGAGTCGCGTGGCTGGAAGACCACCGTGCTCGATTCCAGCCCCAGCGAGGCCGGCGGCTTTAAGTCCATCGAGTTCAAGGTCGAGGGCGACCGCGTCTACTCCGTCATGAAGTTTGAGTCCGGCGTACACCGTGTCCAGCGCGTTCCCAAGACCGAGTCCCAGGGCCGTATCCAGACCTCCACGGCAACCGTCGCCGTGCTTCCCGAGGCCGAGGAGATCGACGTCCAGATCAACCAGTCTGACCTGCGCATTGACACTTACTGCGCTTCGGGCCCTGGCGGTCAGTGCGTTAACACCACCTACTCCGCCGTGCGCATCACCCACCTGCCCACCAACACCGTGGTGCAGTCGCAGGAGCAGCGCTCCCAGATTCAGAATCGCGAGGTCTGCATGCAGATGCTGCGCGCCCGTCTGTACGAGATGGAGCTCGAGAAGCAGCAGGCAGAGCTTGGTGCCGAGCGCCAGAGCCAGATCGGCCACGGCAACCGTTCCGAGAAGATCCGTACCTACAACCAGCCCCAGGACCGCGTGACCGATCACCGCATCGGTTTCAACTCCACCTACAATGGCGTCCTCCTGGGCGACCAGCTCGGCACCGTCATCGAGGCGCTCGCCGCCGCCGAGCGTGCCGAGAAGCTGGCACAGGCCGTTTAGGTTCCGCCGTTCTACCGAACGGCGGACCGGCCGACGCTGCGCGCCGCCCAGTGCGACAATTTGTCATTCAAAAGGCAAGGCATGACCAGAAGGTCTATGCCTTGCCTTTTTCATGCCAACTTGTTCGCTCTGGACGTCGCTCGCTGGCATTGCCAAAACATCGGCGTTTCCTTGGTTGTCAAATGATCCGTAGGGAGTCATTGGGCACATTGCTTTGAGATGTTATTCAATCGGTTCTGATGGCCTTTGAGCTGCTTGCCTGCTAAAAGCAATTAACGATATCTATCCGCTACCGAAAATAATGCTCAAAAAATCGTTCAAGAAGTCGCGGAGCGATTTTTGATGGGTCGTGCGTCAAGCGATGTGGCAAGTTCTTGGTTAGAGATTGGTCAGTTTTGGGGCAACCTTGCCAAAAGCTTGACGAATGCAAATTTAGACGTCAGCGAATGAACACTTTGAGCGAGCTCGGTGCAAAATTCTGGGCTGATTCTCGATAATCGCCTTCAATCGCCCCTTGCCAAGCGCTGGCCTCGCTTACAATCTGCTCCGACATTCGCGCGCCGTCCGGCGCTTAAGAGGGGAGGGCCCCATGGCAAACGAGATTTGGACCATCAAGCGTTGTCTCGAGTGGACCAAGGAGTACCTGGCCGAGCGCGGCGAGGAGCACCCCCGTCTTTCTGCCGAGTGGCTGCTGTGCGCCGCCACGGGCCTGGCGCGCATTGACCTATATATGCGTATGGACGAGACGCTTAACGCGGCCCAGCTCGAGACCATGCATGCGGCCGTTGTCCGCCGCGCTAAGGGCGAGCCGCTGCAATACATCACGGGCAGCACGCAGTTTCGCATGATCGACGTCGCGTGCGCCCCCGGTGTGCTCATTCCGCGCCCCGAGACCGAGATGCTCGTCGAGGAAGTCCTCAATTATCTGGATGCCGAGGTACTGAGCCCCGAGGCCGCTGCCCGTCAGCGTGTTGAGCTGCCTTGGAACGATGAGGTCGAGGAGGCACGCAAGGCCGAGGCCGCGCTGGCAGACGAACGGGCGACTGCCGAGCGCCGTGCCGCTAACCTGACGGCTGCCGATGAGGCGGCGCTAGGCGGCGACGTACTGGGCAGCCGTGCCTATGCCGAGGAACTGGCCGATCGCGAGGCCGAGGAAGCCGCCGCGCA
>CAUGKA010000079.1 GCA_959599615.1 uncultured Collinsella sp.
CCGCCTTTCAACCTCAACCTTCAAGTTGACCTTGAGGCGATTTTTGCGTCCCTTTACATGGCGTTCACATCGCCCCCAAACTCCCCCACCCAAGGCACGTGCGGCCCACCACCGCGACGACAAGTGGCGAAAAATGGGACGGGCCCCAGATTGCCCATGCGCGCGCAAAAGCACGCCGCAGCAATCTGGGGCCCGTCCCCAAATACCTATAAATATGCAGGCCAGCGATGTGTTAACGATGCGCCAGCGGATGCGCCGCCAGATAGACCTCGGTCAGTTGCGTGCGGTCGACATGCGTGTAGACCTGCGTGGTCGAAATATCGGCATGGCCCAAAATCTCCTGCAGCACACGCAGGTCGGCACCGCCCGCGAGCATGTGGGTGGCAAAGGAGTGGCGCAAGGTATGGGGATGGAGCCCCACCAGCCCCACCTGACGCCCATACCGCTCGCATATCGCATGCACGGCCTGGCGCGACAGGCGACGTCCGTTCTTATTTAAAAAGACCGCCGAGGTCTCGGTTCCGCGGGCATGGGCCGCCAAGCGAGAACGTCCCTCAGTTACATAGAGCGTCAGAGCTCGCGCCGCGCTTCCCACCAGTGGGGACAGGCGTTCCTTTGAGCCCTTACCGCGAACGAGTACAAAGCCATCGTCAATATGGATATCGCCCACATCGAGCCCAACCAGCTCACTCACACGCAAACCGCATCCGTAGAGCACTTCCAAGATGGCATGGTCGCGCAGTCCCATCTCGCCCTCGGGAAAGTCTTGATCGAGCAGCGCCGAGACATCCTCCACCGATAGATACTCCGGCAAACGCTCAGCCTTTTTAGGCAGGCGCAACGCCGCCGTCGGGTTTTGGGTCACGGCCCCATCGCGCACCAAAAAGGCATGCAGGCCCTTCACGGCAGCAAGCGCGCGCTCCACCGAGGCGTCGGAATAACCTCCGTCGCGGCGATCGGCGACAAAGCCCTCCACGACCTGACGGGTCACCTCTTCAAAAGACACAATACCCGCCCGCTCCAGATAGGCGCAGTACGTCGTCAGGTCACGACGATAGGCCGCAATCGTGTTGCGCGCCAAACCCCGCTCGACCGCGAGGTAATCGAGATACTCCCCCGCCGCCACGGCGAGCGACGAGGGAGTAGCTTCGGTATGTTCCTTATTCGCCGGCACCCTTAGTCCGTAGCGAGGTTCATGGGCGTCACCTGCAGACGGTCGACACCCTCGTGCTGGCCGATCGAAGCGCGTACGAACTCGCGGAACAGCGGCTGCGGGTTGGTCGGGCGGCTCTTGAACTCGGGATGAGCCTGGGTTGCCACATACCACGGATGCACGTCGCGCGGCAGCTCGACCATCTCGACCAGGCGCTCGTCAGGCGACAGACCCGAGATAACCAAACCGGCGTCCTCGAGCTGGTCGCGGAAGGCGTTGTTGAACTCAAAGCGGTGACGGTGACGCTCGTAGACGAGTTCCTCGCCATATGCCTCGCGAGCAAGGGTATCGGCGGCGAGCTTGCACGGATAGGCGCCCAGGCGCATGGTGCCGCCCTTCTCGGTCACGTCCTCCTGCGAGCTCATCAGATCGATGACGCTATACGGACCGTCCGGATCAAACTCGGAGGAGCTGGCACCGGCAAGCCCAACGACATTGCGGGCGAACTCGCACACGGCGACCTGCATACCCAGGCAAATGCCCAGATACGGAATCTTGTGCTCACGGGCAAACTCGGCCGCGAGGATTTTGCCCTCCAGGGCGCGCTTGCCAAAGCCGCCGGGGACCAGGATGCCCGAGGCGTCGCCCAGAACCTCGGAGACATTCTGCTCGTCGAGGCTCTCGCCGTCGACCAGCTGGACGTCCACATGGCGATCGTAGAAGACGCCCGCATGGTGCAGGGCCTCGATAACCGACAGGTACGCATCGGGCAGCTGCGTGTACTTGCCCACGACGGCGATCTTCACCTTGTCGGCGTGATGGTTGGCGTGATTCTGTTTGCGCAGGAACTCGTTCCACTCGCTCATGTCGCGCTCACGCGGGTCCAGACCCAGGCGCTCGCAAATGCGCAGGTCAAAGTCCTGCTCGGCAAGCAGCTGCGGAACATCGTAAATGCTCGCGCAGTCCTCGTTGGTAAAGACGCAATCGGTGTCGACGTCGCAGAAGCTTGCGATCTTTCCGCGGATAGCGTCATCGATATGGTGGTCGGAGCGCAGCACGATAATATCGGGCTGGATGCCAAAGCTGCGGAGCTCCTTGACGGAATGCTGTGTGGGCTTGGTCTTGACCTCGTGGGCGGCGGCGATATAGGGAACGAGCGACACGTGGATGTAGCAGACGTTCTCGGGGCCGGCCTCCTTGCGGTACTGACGGATGGCCTCGACAAACGGCTGGGACTCGATGTCGCCAATCGTGCCGCCCAGCTCGGTGATGACTACATCGGAGCCGGTCTGCTCCTCGATGCGGCGGAACTTGTCCTTAATGGCATTGGTGACGTGGGGAATCACCTGCACGGTACCGCCCAAAAAGTCGCCGCGACGCTCGCGGGCGATTAGGCTTTTGTAGATGGCACCGGTCGTAAAGTTGGAATCGCGGGTCAGGTTCTCATCAATAAAGCGCTCGTAATGACCCAGGTCCAGGTCGGACTCGTAACCATCCTCGGTAACGAAGACCTCACCATGCTGGAACGGGCTCATGGTACCGGGGTCGACGTTCAGATACGGGTCGGCCTTCTGCATCGTTACTTTGTAGCCACGCGACTTGAGCAGACGGCCCAGCGAGGCCGCGGTGATACCCTTGCCCAGGGACGAAACCACGCCACCGGTTACGAACACATGCTTGGTCATATTGAGTTACCTGCGCTTCCCGTAGAAGTTGTTTATCCACATCTTACGGGTCTTCATTGTAATACTCGCGCCGCGGACCGTTCGCAATTTTTCTCGCGTGCGATTGCATTTCTCAATCTTGAAACAAAACGCCGCCCGGTTTCCCAGGCGGCGTCGCTATGGCAAGGGTTACATGCTGCTATCGATCAGCAACCTCGTCCTCAAGCATTTCTTGAACGAGCATGCCAGTACGGACGCCCTCAAGATACCACTCGCCACGTTCGGTGAGGCAAATGCCATTTGCAAGCTGACCGCCGTCGTCGCTATAACGCGAGACGACATCAATCATGCCTTCGGAATCCAAGCGATCGATTGCGGCGCGGGCACGATACGGCGAAACCCCCACGCGTTCGGCAAGCGTTTTGCGCGAGAAACCATACGGCCCGCCATTGTCTTCGGTTTGCTGGTCGATCTCCATCAACACCAGCACCTCGACACGCTTCATATCGTTGACACTCGCACGACCCTTGCCCGCCATAGCAGCCTCCTCAAACCGAGCACGAGCATCTAACGCGCCGTGCGCGACCGACACACCTCACGATGGCAGGTAATATCCATCATGCGGCATCCCGCCAAGGATGAAACAGTTACGGTTATTGTATACCGCTCTAATTGTTTCTAGGCAGGTAAACGGCTATTTTTCGCCGAAATAGGCGCTTTATTGATCAAAAAGCCGTACCGGGCGCTAACCCGATACGGCCAAAATGCAATGCAATTACCGCGATGCTTCAAACTTAGCGATGGAAGAAACCACGGCGCTCAAACTTGGGCTCGCAGCACACGTTGATACCCAGTTTGCGCAGTACCGTCTCGTCCGTCGGCGAGATGATAACGCTAAAGAAAGCATCGCAACCGCGCAACTGCTCCAGGCCCGAAAGGACGCGAGCGGCCGTCTCACTCGTGGCCGAGGTGATCGACAGCGCCATAAGCGTCTCGTCGGTGTGGAGGCGCGGGTTTTTGCTGCCCAGGAAATGCGTCTTGAGCTTGCTGATGGGCTCGATCGCTTCATCGCTAATGACCTCGAGCTCAAGGTCGACGCCCGAGACATGCTTGAGGGCGTTCATAATGAGCGAACTTGCGGCGCCCAGGCGCGTGGAGGTCTTACCGGTCACCACGGAGCCATCGGGCATGACCATGGCACCCACGGGACCGCCCGTCAGCTGCTCCCTGGTGAGGGCCGCCGAGCGCGCCGGTGAGTAGTTCTTATCGATGCCGGCTTTCTTCATAATAATCTTGAGACGGTCGACTTGCTCATCGCCCACGCCGGTACGGCGCACATTTTCGACCGCGGTAAAGTAGCGGCGGACGATCTCCATCTTGGAAGCGTCGCGGCAGGCATCGTCATCGGTGATGGCAAAGCCAACCATATTGACGCCCATGTCCGTAGGGCTCTGGTAGGGGCTCTTGCCCAGGATCTTTTCCATCAGGGCACGGACTACCGGGAAGGCCTCGACGTCGCGGTTGTAGTTGACCGTGGTCTTGTTGTAGGCCTCAAGGTGGAAGGAGTCGATGATGTTGGCGTCATCGAGGTCTGCCGTGGCGGCCTCGTAGGCAATGTTGACCGGATGCGTAAGGGGCAGATTCCAAACCGGGAAGGTCTCGAATTTGGCATAGCCGGCGGCCGTGCCATGCTTGTGCTCGTGATAGAGCTGAGACAGGCAGGTGGCAAGCTTGCCCGAGCCAGGACCGGGGGCAGTGACCACGACGAGCGGTCGGGTGGTCTCGACAAACTCGTTCTTGCCGTAGCCATCATCGGACACGATCAGATCGACATCGTGCGGGTAGCCCTCGATGGGATAGTGCAGCTTGGCAGGAATGCCGAGCGCGTTCAGGCGGTTGCGGAACACATCGGCAGCAGGCTGGCCGGCGTACTGGGTGATGACCACAGCCGCGACGGCAAAGCCGTTGCCGCGGAACAAGTCAACCAGGCGCAGCACATCCTCGTCATAGGTAATGCCAAGGTCACCGCGAGCCTTGTTTTTCTCGATATGGTTCGCGTTGATCGCGATGATAACCTCGACATCGTCGGCGATGCTCTTGAGCATGCGGAACTTGCTGTCCGGTTCAAAACCCGGCAGCACGCGGCTCGCGTGATAGTCGTCAAACAGCTTGCCGCCAAACTCCAAATACAGCTTGCCGCCAAACTGCGAGATGCGCTCCTTAATATGAGCGGCCTGCAGCTCGATATACTTCGCGTTGTCGAAACCCTGACGCATGTATGGCTCCCGTCCCGTTTCCATTTAATGTCTTAGGCGATTATAACGGAGCCTGCCCTCCCCGATGCCCAGGCCATCAACAGGCACCAACCAAACACGCCATCGATAAGTTGCGGTGAAATAGCTCCTGTTTAACCCCTCAAGACGGCCAAACGGGAACTATTCCACCGCAACTTCCCCTTTTGGCGCAAAGTAACCTGACCCCTTTGCACCAACAGCAGAAACGTCGCGGGCAGAGAACGGACAGCGAACAGGCACCAGAGCGGGCAAGCTGTTCCCCTGCACCAACAATAACAGCGTCGCAGGTTGAGCATAAGTCAGCGAGCGCCGTCCAGAACGTACAAGTTGGCATGAAAAAGGCAAGGCATAGACCTTTTGGTCATGCCTTGCCTTTTGAATGACAAATTGTAGTTCTGGGCGGCGCGCAGCGTCGAGTGGTTTCGCGGTTTGGTAAAACCGCGGAACATAAGTGCGCCCCCTCCCGCGCACGGAACGGGAGGGGGCTAAAGGTAGGAGTCTACCGGTGGGTTGACCCCACCGGACAGACGATGACCAGGTGATCCTCTACAGGATCGTCAAGGTTTCCGTGGGGTACCCGTTGGGTACTTAGAGCAGCACGCAGGCGACGGTCAGGATGACGGCGCAGACGACGGAGAGAGCGACGATGAGCTTAAGGGCAAACTTGAGCCAGGTCGTCCACTCGATCTTGGCCAGGGCGAGACCGCCCATGATGGCGCCGGAGGTCGGGGTGAACAGGTTCACGACACCGATGGCGGCGGAGAAGATCATGACCATGACCTCGGGCGAGAAGCCGAGCTTAACAGCCAGCGGTCCCATGATGGGCATGGAGACGGTGGCCATACCAGAGGTCGAAGGGATCAGGAAGGACAGGCCGAAGTAGACCAGGAAGCTCATGGGAGCGAAGATCACGCCGGACAGGCCAGCCAGGGCATTGGCGGCAGCGTCGAGGACGAAGACATCGAGGCCGGTGTTAGCCATGAGGACGGAGATACCACGGGCGAGGGCGATGACGAGAACAACGGACATCATGTCGGCAGCGCCGGTGATGAAGGTGTTGACGATCTGCTTCTCGGACAGGCCACCGATGATACCGATCAGGACGGCCATGAGGAAGAACCAGGTGGAAGCCTCGTCGAAGTACCACTGGCCAATGGGCAGGCCGGTGATCAGGGCAGACCAGCCCTGGACGACGGCGTTACCGTCGGCGTCGTAGACAGCGCCGGCGTCGAAGAAGTTGGCGACGCCCTCGTTGAGGTCGGCCAGCGGAATGAAGCCGACGATCATGACGACGAAGGTGAAGGCGAAGGCGATCAGAACACCCTTCTGACGACCGGTGAGCTTGACCTCCTTGTGGACCTCGGAAGCAGCCTTGCCGTGAGCCTCTTCGGCGTCCTTGAGCTCCTGCATCGACAGGATGGTGGAACCCTTGTCAGCCTTGACCTTCTTGGCGTAGCTCATCACGAAGAAGATGGACATAGCGGTAGTGACAATCCACAGGACGGCACCGAGGCCGATGATGATGGACTGGTTGACCTCAATGCCAACGCCGGTCAGAGCGTCGACGGCAGCGCCGACGGCGAACGGGTTAACCGTGGAGCCCAGGCAGCCGCAGCCAGCGCCGAGCAGGACGGTAGCGGCACCGACCATGGGGTCGAAGCCAGCGGCCATCATGGTAGCGGCGAGCAGGGCGTAGAAGGGAACGGTCTCCTCGCACATACCATAGGTGGTACCACCGAGGGAGAAGATGAGCATCAGCACGGGAATGAGCATAATCTCGTTGCCCTTAAGCTTCTGCACCAGGACGGCGATGCCGTTGTCCAGGGCGCCGGTCTCGGTCATCATGCCGAGGAAGCCGCCCAGGATCATAACGAAGAGGCAGACGGGCAGAGCGTCAGCGAAGCCCAGGATCGGGGCGGTGCAGAAATCGCTCAGACGGGCGGCAGTAACCGCGCCACCGGACGTGCCGGAGACGATAACGGTAATCACTGCGACAATTGCCAGCAGAGCAAGAAGAATGGTGAACGATGAAGGCATACCGCGCTTTTTCTTAGCGGTCTCAGTCATAGTTCTCATCCCCCCTTCATAAATCATTTACTGATCTCGCCAGAAGCGGCTCTTCCGTGCCGTGCCTGCCGCTTGATGCGAGATTATTACCAGATAAAACCGCTCGGGGTGCGCAGTAATACACCCCGAGCGAGATGCTAGATGCTCTTACTTGAGCGTGGCGTACATGACAGCCTTGATGGTGTGCATCCGGTTCTCGGCCTCGTCGAAGACCTTGGAAGCGGGGCTCTCGAAGACCTCGTCGGTGACCTCCTGCTCGGTGATGCCGAACTGCTCGCACTTCTCGGCGCCAATCGTGGTGTTGGTGTCGTGGAAGCTGGGCAGGCAGTGCAGGAAGATGGCACCCGGGTTGGCCATAGCCATGACCTCGGAGGTAACGCGATACGGGGTGAGCTGAGCGATGCGCTCGGCCCAGACCTCGTCGGGCTCGCCCATGGAGACCCACACATCGGTGTAGATAACGTCGGCACCGGTGACGCCGTCCTTGACGTCGGTGGTCAGCTTGATGGTGCAGCCGTTGGCCTCGGCGATGGGCTTGCAGGCCTCGATGACGTCGTCGGCGGGCATGCACTCCTCGGGGCCGCAGGCCACGAAGTTCATGCCGAGCTTGGAGCAGACAACCATGAGGGAGCGAGCGACATTGTTCTTGCAGTCGCCCATGAAGACGAGGGTCTTGCCCTTGATGTCGTAGTTGAAGTTCTCCTGGACGGTCAGGATGTCGGCGAGCATCTGGGTGGGGTGCCACTCGGTGGTCAGGCCGTTCCACACGGGCACGCCGGACTTGGCAGCGAGCTCCTCGACGTCGTCCTGGGCAAAGCCACGGAACTCGATGCCGTCATACATACGGCCGAGAACGCGGGCGGTGTCCTCGATGGACTCCTTCTTGCCCATCTGCGACGAACCGGGATCGAGGTAGGTGACGCCCATGCCCAGATCCATGCCGCCGACCTCGAAGGCGCAGCGGGTACGAGTGGAGGTCTTCTGGAAGAGCAGAACGATGTTCTTGCCCTCGAGATAGCGGTGCGGAACGCCAGCGCGCTTCATGTCCTTGAAGTTCTTGGAAAGCTTGAGCAAGTACTCGATCTCCTCGGTGGAGAGGTCGAGGAGCTTGAGGAAGCTACGGCCGGAGAGGTTAACACCCATGGTTCGTTTCCTTTCGAAAAAATGAATTACATAAGTAATAGTGTTGCCCGTTTGACGGGCGAAACCGGTGCGGTTGTAGGGGGACCGCACCGGAACGTTAAAGACTTAGAGGTCCTCGCGCCAGAAGGGCATGCTCATGCAGCGCGGGCCGCCGCGGCC
>CAUGKA010000080.1 GCA_959599615.1 uncultured Collinsella sp.
TCGCCTTTAGAAGAGCGAATTCTCAATTAGATCAATAATCGTGTCGTCTTCCGTGCGGTTTTCATCGATTTTTGCGAACATGTCGCATTCCCAAGGCCCATTGATTTCCTCAGCAAGGGCCCCGACGTGTTGCATGTCGTCGGGTTCTGGCACATCGTTGATGCTCGGGTCATCAGCTTGCGGATATTGGCTTGCAATTTCGCGCTTGGCGGCCTCTTCTTCTTTGAGTGTCTCCAGGACGCGGCGACCGTATTCGAAGTAACGCCGCAAGACAAATTGACGAAGAGTTTCTTGCAGGATGGCGAAGTTATCCGGGAGTCGACCGGGCCATATCTTCTCGCGAATGCGAATCGCTTCCATGACCCGCCTAAAAGCGGACTGCTTGAAAAACGAATGACGACTAACTGTGATAACGGCATATCCCATGTTTCGCAGCGTGTTTCGGCGTTCCTCGTCAATTGATTGCTGTTCGGGCTCGTCGTGGTAAAAGCCGTTGTATTCGATATCGGTCATCGAATTTTCGAGCAGCGCGTCGAGGTAGAAAACCGTCCGTCGCGTTAGGGCGGCGTATCTTTTGGGGACTGGGATCGGATAGTCCGTTTTGATAGCGCGTATGGCTAAGCCACCCATTGACTTGGGCATTGTCAGCATCATGACAAACGCCGTTTCGAGTGGGGAGCGACAGCCTTCGCGTACATAAGAAAGTGCCTTAAGTGCTTTATTAGATCCACGATACCCCGATGCCTCTGAAAAGAAGGCTCTGAGCTCTTCAACGCTGGTTAGGGCTGGGCGCTCGCGATATTGAGTTTCGTCGGACGTTCCAAGCGCGTAGGAGCCGCAGATTTCAAAGTAATACTCAACGAGCTCCGAAAGGTTGAGGTCGGCTGCTGCTTCTAACGCGCACAGCTTGATATCGACGATGTAGACGTTCGGCTCGAGTTCTAGGTAGCTTTCTGCATCAAACGTATAGCGCGTGCAGTGGCAGATGCAGCCCTTGCGGTGCCTTTTGGCATTATTGGAAAACGTCAGCACATGGATGCTTTCAGAATCGACATTCTTTCTGTTGAGCCATGCTCGCGCCGCTTCCAGGTTGGACGTGGTCGGCGCAGACACCTTGATCTTTTCCATAGATATGGGATCGGTCGCGTGGCTTGCGAGCGAGTTGACTGTTTGGTATACAGCGCGTGCCGTGGTATGTGACAGAACGATTCCCATACGCGCATGATGGCATAGCGGACGCCATATACGCTCGAAACTTCGGGCAACGGTATTGGGGCGCGGCTTATCTTCTGCGAACGGTGGGTTTTTGAGCTGTCGTATTGAGGGGGGCAGCTTCGGCTGGGGAGGTTTCTGTCGGCTGCCCCATTTTGGTGAACTTTAGTTGCGGATTCGTAGCTTCTAAGCGTTTTTGCCGACCGCTCAGATGCCTCACCAACATAATTTGAGTTATTCGGCCTTATCCTATACGAATGGTGCGATCGCAACGTCCTATTCGAATTGATTCAGATAGATTTATAGGGCTTGGTTGCGAAATTGGGGCGACTATAGCGCTCGATTGCGGTTCAAGGGGCCTTGACTAGTGGTTCAGCTGGCCGAACAACTCGAAAAATGTAGGTGGGCCAACCTGCCGACTATGTGAAGCACGCGTATTTGATCGTTTTGATGAAAACTAGGGTGCAGCCATAAGGCTGCGCCCTAGTTTACTGCGTGCCGGTGTGCCCAGACGGATTGCGCTGTGCCTGGCAGGCGCTCCCGCAGATGGATCGGTTATTTCGCGAATAGGTTCTTGAGGTTGAACTCGGCTTGGACGGTGCGGAGCATGAGGTCGGTGTCGTCCAAGCCCAGGTGCTGCTCGTTGGCGTCGGCGGCGAGGGTTCCACGGCGGCGCGCCCAGTTCTCGAGCGCGGCTGGGGCGGACTCGCGGGGGAGCGAGCGCACGTCGGCGTCCAGGCTGCGGCAGATCTGGCGCGAGTCGATGACGATGATCTTGCCGGCGCGGCGTGCCTCGGCGTAGCCGTCCAGGTGGATCTTGAACCAGCTGTCCTCAAAGGCGGCGTTGTGTGCCATGTACGGGTACTTCTTCATAAGCTTGAGCAGCTGCTTTTGCAGCTCTTTGTTCTCGCGGAACGGCTTTTTGCCGTCGATGTCGTCCCAGGTGATGTGGTGGATATTCGACAACGGCACATCCTCGCCGCGGTAGATGTCGGGCAGGCCGCAGTAGTGTGCCTCGGCGTCATGCGGGACGGCGTCGCTGGTGAGCTCCATGATCTCCCAGCCCACGTTGATGATATAGCCGCGCTCGGGTGCACGGCCGGTGGTCTCGATGTCGATACCGAGCACGGCGCCCTGGATGGGCTTGCGGGCGTAGGCCACGCCGAGCGCGTCGCGGTCGCCGCGGATTTCGCGCATAACGGATGCGGCGGTGCGCTTTTGCATCTTGCCGATGGCGGCGCAGGTGTCGGCATCGGACAGGCCGCGCGAGAGCGTCGCGGGCGTCACGTTGCGCAGACGCGCCTCGCCAATCTGGTCGCACAGGTCGCGGTTGCGGTCGGCCAGGTCGCGCACGGTGGCAAAGTCGAAGCCGGGGTCGCCCTCGGCGGTAAAGTACTCGGTCTCGAGCACCTTGAGGGCCTCCTCGCCCTTCTGGCGCTCGGACTCCATGGCGCCGTGGTCGCCGTAGATAAACATGGGGATAAACGGCTGGCGCTCGTATTCGAGTGCTTGCGATACGTTCATATGCTACTCCTTGGACGGGCCGCGTTGTGCGGCTCGAGGTTACTGAGTTATGGCGAGATGATAGTTTACCATAGGCAACTATTGGCACCGCGCCCGGGACAACTACAATACCCTAGTTGACCGCTAGGACTTTTACAATGCTGCCGAAAGACACGAAAGGTTCCATCCGTCATGGATTTACTGATTGATATTCTGCTCGACGCCGGCAAGGACACGCTGTCGCTGGTGCCGTTTTTGTTGGTGACGTATCTTGCTCTCGAGACACTTGAGCACGTTGCGGGCGACCGCGTCAACGGCGCTATCAAGCGCGCCGGCGCTGCGGGTCCCGTGGTTGGCTCGCTGCTGGGCATGGTGCCGCAGTGCGGCTTTTCGGCCATGGCGGCCACGCTGTACGCCGGCCGTGTCGTGACCTTGGGCACGTTGGTGGCGGTGTTCCTTTCGACCTCCGACGAGATGCTGCCGCTGCTACTTGCCGAGCAGGTTCCCGTGCAGACTATGGCGATGCTTTTGGCTTCGAAAGCGCTGATCGCACTGGTCACGGGTTTTATCGTGGACGCTGCCATTCGCGGCCTGCGCCGTAACGCCCGCGCGCACGCGGCGATTCGCCGTACCGTGCTGGGAACCGCGGCCAACCCGGCCCACGTGAACTGCGCGCACGACGACCACAGCGGCGGTGACATCATCGACGAGGTGGCCGAGGCAGGCGTGAGCGCCGACCACATCCACGAGCTGTGCGAGCGCGACCATTGCGGTTGTGATGAAGACGAGGACGAGCACGAACACGGACATGGCCACGATCACGGTCATGAGGGCGAACATGAACACCATGATGGTCACGGTCACTCTCACTCCCACGAAGGGACGCCTGTCCTGTCGATCATCCGCAGTGCGATCTCGCACACCGTGCAGGTCTCGGTATTCATTTTTCTGGTGACGCTGATTCTGGTCGCCGTGCTCGAGACGTTCGGCGAGTCCGCGATCGAGCAGTTCCTGCGCGGCAACGAGACACTCGCTGTCCTGGGTTCGGCGCTTGTCGGGCTGATTCCCAATTGCTCGGCGAGCGTGGTCATTACACAGCTGTATCTGGAAGGCGCGCTGCAACTGGCGCCGATGCTCGCCGGCACGCTCATTTCCGCCGGCGTGGGTTATCTGGTGCTGTTCCGCACCAACCGCAGCGCCCGCGAAAATGCCGTGTTCCTGATCATGATGTACGTCATCGGCGCTGGCTGGGGCCTCATCCTCTCCGCCGTTGGCCTCTAAGTGGGCCTAAAAAATGGGCTTCAAATAGCCATGCTCAGCGCCTGCGCAATGCGGCGACGCATGGCATTTTGAAGCCCGTTTTTTGTTGAGCCATGGATTCCGAGCGCTCACACCGCTCAAAACAAAAAGGTAGATTTTAGGCATGTCTCAAAAATCTACCTTGGTTAGTGCAGCAACTCGGTGAGGTTGCGTTTAAAGCGGGCGCGGTCTTCGCTGGTAAATGCTGCCGGACCGCGAGTGCGTCCGCCGGCGCGGCGTACCTTCTTTTCCTCGTGGCGAATAAACAGCTGCATGTCGATAGTCGCCTTGTCGTACACGCGCCCGCGCACACCGATGGCGGCGGCATCGCGCCCGAGCACCATGCTCGCCAAGCCAATGTCCTGCGTCACGACCACGTCGCCCGCCTGCAGGCGTTCGACAATGGCAAAGTCGGCGCTGTCGGCGCCCACGCTCACATCGAGCGTCGTGACCCAAAAGCCGCGTCGCGCGTGCTCGGCATCGCGCGGGTCGTCGCGGCGAATGTGCCGTTCCAGGTTTTGCGTGCTGTTGCCGGCGATAACAACGGCGACGCCCGCCCGCCGCGCGCAGTCAATCGACTCGCGCGTGACCGGGCAGGCGTCGGCATCAATAAAGAGCGTTCGCGGCATCTAGTGCACCAGTTTGCCAAATTGAATAGCGCGAACAATCAGCGTAACGCCAAACACCAGCAGCGCGGCGCCGCTAAAGATGACGAGCATCTTGGCCGACCACAGCGGATAGATAAACACGAACATGCCGGCGATGATGGAAAGTGCGCCGCTCAGGATAGCGAGGGCGCGGTTGGACGAAAGCTCGGACTCCAGAATGGACATGACACCTTCGACAATCCAGCCAAAGCCGGCCACGATAACCACCATCGTGGTGAGCGTCGCGGTCGAGAAGGCCTGGTTGCGCAGGATTATGACGCCGCCCAAGATAATGAGTAGGTTGGAGATGATGCTCGTCACGCGCCAGCCGGTGGGCAGCAGCGGCTCAAAAATGGCAGTGAATAGTCTGATGGCAGCAGTGATTACAAAGTAAAAACCCAGGACTGTTGTCAAAAAGACGAGGGACTTGGCGGGTGCAAAAAGCAGCGCGATACCAGCAATGAGCGCCACGACGCCCGTGATGGCGTAGATCCAGCGCACGGCCTTGACGGCTTTGCCTGCCA
Source organism: uncultured Collinsella sp. (assembly GCA_959599615.1). Classification (GTDB taxonomy): domain Bacteria; phylum Actinomycetota; class Coriobacteriia; order Coriobacteriales; family Coriobacteriaceae; genus Collinsella. The sequence goes on from CAUGKA010000080.1 coordinate 5,186, forward strand.
TGCTTTTCTCGTCAAATCCAAACTGGCTCGATTTTTGGTCATCGTTCTTAAAGATGCCCATAATGTCTCCTTTCCGTGCGGCATAAGCCTTGATCGTTACAACCAGTATCCCCTAAGGGCGCTGACGTATGGGTCGGGGAGGGCGAAACGTAACCCAAAGGCCCCGAATTGTTTCCGTTGTTCCCCACGTCGCGATTTTCTAATCAACAGCTGTAGAACATTACGCCGCTGTATGTAATTGCCTACGTTTTAGGTTAGATTTTTCTAAGGACAATTGGCTTGTATTGGGGGTCCCTATGAACGAAGCAGTTCCCGAGGCACCGTCGAGTGTCGAATCGATGGCAAAGCAAGGTTGCGAAAAGCTCGGTCTGGAAGCGTTTGATGCGCTGGTCCGTCGTGCCCGTACGTGCCGCCGTTTTGACGAGTCCATGCGCGTGCCGCGCGAGTTTTTGCTCGAGCTGGCGGAACTGGCGCACCTGGCTCCCTGCGGCGCCAATGCTCAGCGTCTGCGTTTTCACGTGGTGAGCGGTGCCGAGGATTGCGCGCGTGTATTTGACGAGCTCGCATGGGCCGGCGCACTTAAGGATTGGCCGGGTCCTGCCGAGGGCGAGCGCCCGACCGGCTATATCGCGATTCTGGCCGAGCGCGCCGTTCCGGGCAAGCCTGCCGCTCCCATTACCGAGGTCGACACGGGCATTGCCGCGCAGACGATGATGCTCGCCGCCCGCAGCGCCACGCCCGAGGTGGCAGCCTGCATGTTCAAGGCCTTTACGCCCCGCGCGATCGAAGCCATGGGGCTCAATAACGACAAGTATGAGCTCAAGCTGATCATGGCGTTTGGCGTTCCGGCCGAGACACAGGTGATCGATGCGATCGATTCCAACCCCGACGGCTCCATCAATTATTGGCGCGACGAGGCGCAGGTGCACCACGTACCCAAGCGTCCGCTTGCCGACGTGCTGCTGTAGTTGTGCGTCGTTGCGGTGCAATCCGGCGGCAAAATCACCACAAAGGCTCCTGTCCCCTTTGTGGTGGTACGAGGGGAGGGTGTGTGGCAGATCTGTATTTGGTGCGGCATGGGCAGACTGAGCTCAATGTGCAGAGCATTTTGCAGGGCTGGCACGATTCGCCGCTTACGGCGCGCGGGCGCGAGCAGGCGCTGACGGCGCGTACGGCGTTTGCGGCGCGTGGCGTGGCCTTTGATCATGTGTATTCCTCGCCGTTGGGCCGGGCGCGGCATACGGCCGAGCTTATCGTTGGCGAGGGCCGTTCCATTGAGCTGGTCGATGACCTGCGTGAGTGGCATTTTGGCTCGCTGGAGGGCACATCAAATCGCGAGATGCCGCCGCAGCCCTGGGGCGATTATCCGGTTGCCTTTGGCGGCGAGTCGGAAGTGCAGCTTCAGTCGCGCATGGTCGCGGCGCTGTCCCGCATCATGGCCAGGCCGCAGCACGACTGCGTGCTGGCGGTTTCCCATGGCTCAGCCTGCCAGGAGTTTCTTGAGTATGTGACTGGCGGGGGAGAGCTGCCCGACAACGGTGCCGTGCTTCATTTTGGCTATTGCGACGGGGCGTTTTCGCTTTTGGGTTGGTAACGAACGAAAGGACCCCTATGAATAAAGATCTGTATCTGGTCCGTCATGGACAGACGATATTCAACCTTAAGCGTATCATTCAGGGGTGGAGTGATTCGCCGCTTACGCAGTTGGGTTGCGACCAGGCGGCGCGCGCCGGCATGTTTTTACGTGCGCGCGGCATTGAGCCCGATCATGCCTACACCTCCACGCTTCATCGCACCGAGCAGACTATCGCCAACTTGTGGCCGGGCTTGGCGTACGAGCGCCTGGACGGCCTGCGTGAGTGGTTCTTTGGCGACTTTGAGGCCGAGCGCGTGATGCTCATGCCCGAGCGCCCGTGGCGCGACTTCTATCGCCAGTTTGGCGGCGAGGGCCAGATGCAGGTGCGCGAGCGCATGGTGGCGACGTTGACCGATCTTGTGCGACGCCCGGACCACGAGTGCGTCCTCGCGGTGAGCCATGGCTCGGCCATCAAGGAGTTTTTGGATCACGTGAGGGGAGCGGCGGCCGACGAGCGCGAACGCGTGCCGGGCAACTGCTCAGTGCTGCATTTTGCGTTTGACGATGCGGCCGATACGTTTGAACTGGTCGAAGTCTTTACGCAGGAAGACTACGCGCGCGAGCTGGGGCTAGAGCCGCTCGTGGCGGCGGCAGGTCCGCAGCGTGGATAACGCTGACGTTGCGGCCCGGTTTACCGGCGTAATTGTTTGATGCGAAAAGGGCGGAGGTGCATGCGTTTGCTGCATCTCCGCCCCTTGTTTGTTTGGATGCTGGGTTTTCCAGCTTAGCGTTTGAGTTCGCTAGAACCGTGAGACCTGGTGAGTGAGCAGACCCGTCGGAACCTGCGGCGCGCTGCCGCTGACCTGCGCGGCGGGGAACAGCACGGCTACAGCAAAGTTGAACGGCTCTTTGCCAGAGTAGGCGCCGGCAGCGCGGGCCTCGTCGGCCAGAATCTGCGATGCCCCAGCCAGTGCGGCGACATAGGCGGAGTCACCGGCGAACACCGGGTCGGGCGCCTGATCGAGCATGGCACGGATGGCGGCAACGGCGTCCTCGCGCTTGACCTCCCACACGCGATGTGTGACGCCCGCGGGATCGGTGACGGCGTAGAGCGATGCGCCCTCTTTGGCAGCGCTCAAAATGATATCCATGACGGGCGACGCCTCGTAGGCGAGCGACACGGGGCGCGGCTGCACCTTGAGCTCGGCGATCGCGCGCGCGGTGGCGAGTGCGTCGATGCTCTCGGCGGCAGCCTCGTCGCCGCCCGTCAGCACGTTAACCGGGCAAATCGCCACGACACCCGTCACGCGTCCCGGCTCTCCGGAGCATTCGTACACGTAATACGCCGCGCCCGGATCTTTGAGCATAAGCCCATCGGTAATCGCGCCGCGCAGGGCTCCGCTGTCACTCAGGATGCTGTCCATCGCAGGCAGCGCCTCGAGCACGCGGTCCTGAGCCGGGCGGATGCAGGGAAACGGAAGAGCTTTCATGGACGGTCCTAACGCGCGAGTCGGTTTGTTCGCGGCTTATTATGCCCCAACTTGGCTATCTGCGCCCCAGAGCGTATTGTTGGCGAGCGCGATCAGCACTTGCTCCTTGATTCGCAACTTCATCCGAACACTTCCCACATTCATCCGTACATGTACGG
>CAUGKA010000081.1 GCA_959599615.1 uncultured Collinsella sp.
GCAGGAAGCTTGGATACGCCTAGGCGCGGTCCAAGAAATCGTCCGCACCCCCAAATAGGCCGCACGCCGGCGCAGGGACCAACGCTAAAAGAAAAGCGCGGGGCCGCATGGCGACTCCGCGCTTTATTGTTCAGCTTTTGTAGCCTTGCCCTTACGCTACGAAGAAGTAGACGGGGAAGGCAAGGGCTGCGATCCACCCGTCCTGTGCGAAAAAGTGTTTACGAGCGTTTGCGACTCGCCAGGGCGCCTGCGGCGATGGCGGCTGTTCCCGCAAGGGCGGCTGCCACGATGGCTGCGTTCGAGGTGTCGCCGGTTGCCGCGAGCTTGCCGACGGTCTTGGCTCCCTTGGCTGCAACTGCAACGGTCTTGGTTGTCTTCGTGCCCTCGGACTTGGAACCCTCGGGCTTGGTCTTGCCGTGCTTTTCCTCGGGCTTGGTCTCCTCGGGAGGCACGATGACCGTGCTCTTGGCGACAGCGGCGTCATAGGGGGAGTCAATCGTGGCATCGCCCGTGCCGATGGTCTGCCCCGCCTCGTAGACGATGCCGTCGCTGAGCTCTTCCTTGTTGCGATAGTCAATGACTTTGCCGCCTGCAGGCGTCTGGATGGTGGCGTCCTTGATTTCGATGGTGCCGATCGCCTTGCCGTCCGCGCTCATGGCAAGGGCGAAGATAGCCGCCGTGTCTCCCTCGGCCGTGACCTTGCTGCGGACGATCGAGATGGTCGCGGGCGTGATGCCCTTCTCGGTCTGCGCGAAGATGCCGATGTTCAGGCCCTCGGACTCAGGGATGATTTCGTCGTTTTGGTCTCCACTGTAGTGGTCGGGGCCGTCGCCGCCGGTCTCGGCATAGCGGGCTATGGCCTTGACAACGGAGTCGCTGATGTAGATATGGCCACCCGCTTCGTCGGAGTAGAAATTACTGGTGGAGATTGCAACCGAGAACCTGCCTTCTGCGAGCGCATCCACAGTTGAGCCGTTCTTGATGACGATGTCGTCCTCATCGGTGAAGAGTGCGCTGACTTCCCCGCCATCTGAACTTGCGCGGATCGTCACGGTCGCGCCATCGAGCGTGATGCCCTTGTAGACATAGATGCCATACCCAACGCCACTTGCGTTGAGGGAAGCGTTCGTGACCGTGAGGCTGTTTTTACCGTCGATGGCGGCGTCTTCCTCGGAGCTTGCCTTGACCTGGCTGCCACTCGAGATCTCGATGCTGCCGTCGGCCCAAATCGCATTGTCTTTGATAGAGCTTGCCTCTACCTTGCCGCCGCCCTTTATGATGAGGTTCTCGTTAGCATCGATACCCTGATCGTCGGTGGCCTTGGCGGTGACGGTTCCGCTGTTGTCGATCGTGATGTTGCCGTCGGCCCTGACGCCATCCGAATCGCCCGTGGCGTTAACGTTTCCCGAGCCCTTGATGGTGACATCGCCCCCGGCATCGATGGCATCGTGCTCGGTGCTCGTGGCGTTGACAGTGCCAGCGCCGTCGATGTTGATGTTGCCGACGGAAGTGATGGCGTCACGAGAAGATGTCACGTTGAGCGTGCTGGACGCGTCGCCCTGAATATTAAGCTCGGCGTTCTCGTTCGCGCCATCCTTAACCTTGATGCCGCGGCCGTTGTCGTTAGTGACGGTGTTGTTGCCCTCGTAGCTCACGTTGAGCTTGCCCGCTGCCTCGATCGCGCCGCCGTTATAGCCGTTGAGCTTCATGTCGTCGGCACCGTCCCATGACCAGGTGCCGGCGGCGTCGCCCGCCGCAGTGCCGGCGGCGTCGCCCGCCGCAGTGCCGGCGTTGTACTGGGCGCCGCCGACGTTGACCCACTCCGCCGCGAGCGAGACGCTCGGCATGAGCAGCGAGCTTACCGTAAGCGCGCATACGGCGCCTACAACGATGCGGCGCGTCACGCGGCGCCAGCTGCCGTGTGCGAGCAACGTGCGACGGCGCACGTCGGGCTCGATAAAATGGGCTCCAGAGGTTTTGTCATTGCGCTTGGGGGTCGTGAACAAGGCGGCCATGGTTACTCCCATCCTCATAGGGCCTATGCGATTACGCCCAGCATATCTGCAGGATGTAGCCGGCGGTAGTGCCGTTTGGAGGGCAAAATGTCCAAAACTTGGGAAGTAATGCATCGCGCGCCCGCGCGGTGCCCGGCTTTAAAAGAAAAGCGCGGAGCCGCTCGATGCGACCCCGCGCTTTGGTGTTTTGCTTTGGCAGCTTTGTGCTTACGCTACGAAGAAGTAGACGAGGAAGGCAAGGGATGCGACCCACATGAGCGGCTTGATCTTGGAAGCCTCGCCCTTAAAGAGCGCGACGACCACGTAGGCGATAAAGCCCAGGCCAATGCCGGCAGAGATGGAGTAGGTGAAGGGCACGCCCGCGGCGATCATAAACGCCGGGAAACCCTCGGAGACATCGAACCAGTCGATCTCGGTGGCCTCGCTCATCATGAGGTAGCCGACGTAGACCAGGGCACCGCAGGTGGCGGCGCTGGAAACGATGGAGACGACGGGGGAGAAGAACGCGGCGAGGATAAACAGCACGCCGGTGGTGACGGAGGTGAGGCCCGTGCGGCCACCGTCGGCGGCGCCAGAGGTGGACTCGACGAAGGTGGTGATGGAGGAGACGCCCATGAAGCCGCCCACGGCAGCGGCGGCGGAGTCGACGACCAGGATCTCCTTGATGTTCTCGACGTTGCCGTCGTCGGTGAGGAACTCGCCTTGCTTGGCCACGGCCATCGCGGTACCCATGGTGTCGAAGAAGTCGCTCATGAGCAGCGAGAACGAGATGACAAGGAGCGTGGGGTCGGTAAGGACCTTGACGATGGCGGGCACGCCGCCGGCGTCGGCGATGGGGCCACCGATGCTCGAGAAGTCGAGCGGGGCGATGATACCGGTCGGAGCCTGGGTTACGCCTAGGGGGATACCGGCGATGACGGCTACGACGATGCCGATGAGCAGCGAGCCGGGGACGTTGCGGCAGGCGAGGGCGACCGTCACCAGGATGGAGATGATGCCGACGATGAAGGTGGGCGAGGTGATGTCGCCCAGGCCGACAAGCGTGCCGTTACCGGCGGTGATGATGCCGGCGTCGGCAAGGCCGATCATGGCGATGAACAGGCCCAGGCCCACCGAGATGGCGTGGCGCAGGACCACGGGGATGGCGTCCATGATGGCCTCGCGCAGGCCACAAAGGACGAGCAGCAGGATGACGACGCCCTCGAGGAAGATGACGCTCATGGCCACGTGCCAGTCGCCGCCGCAGACGGTGGTGGTGATGCCGGCGATCATCGCGTTGACGCCGAGGCCCGACGCACAGGCGAGCGGGCGGTTAGCGAAGATGCCCATGCAGATGGTCATGATGCCGGCGCCCAGGCAGGTGGCGCAGGCGAGCGCTCCCGCATCGATGCCGGCGCCCGAGAGCACCGCGGGGTTGACGGCGATGATGTAGGCCATTGCCAGGAATGTTGTCAGTCCAGCGCGAAGTTCGGTCCCGATTGTGGACTTGCGCTCACTGACGTGAAAAAGTTCGTCCATGCATACCCTTTCCTTGTTCGGCCCCGAGTTTAGGCCGATTGACACGAACTTCCTTACTATATCGCCTTTGTAAGGTTGATGTTCGGCGCTTTGTAGCAGACGGACGGTTTTTTTCGCATGAAAATGTGTGGGTACCGTATACTTAAGCGGTTACAACGACCCCTATGGAGGAACGTATGATTAAAGAGCTTTGCCACGACGAGGCTATCCTGTCCCAGCGTTGCGAGGTTGCGACCGTCGAGGACGAGTCGGTTGCTCAGGACCTGATCGATACCATCAAGTCGCTCGACGATGCCGGCTGCCTTGCCGCTAACCAGATTGGCGTTACCAAGAAGATCTGCGTCTACCTGGACGACGCCGGCGAGCCCCACGTGCTCTACAACCCCCGTCTGGTGTTTGGCCTGGGCGCCAGCAAGATGGAGGAGAGCTGCCTGACGCACGAGGAGGTCACCAAGTCCACGCGCTATATCAAGTGCAAGGTTGCCTTTGACCAGATCGTCGACGGCAAGATGAAGGAGTGCCGCCGCGATTACGCAGGCTTTGAGGCGCAAATGATCCAGCACATGATTGATCACTGTCTTGGAAAGTTGGTCTAAGGGGACCAAAGCACCGCACCTCGTCGTTTTTAGTCCGGGTATGACATTGTTGTCATGTCCGGACTTTTTTGTTTAGCGCTCCTTTGTTTGGTGACAATAAGCCTAGCAAAAACATTGAGCTAGGAGGCGCTATGTGCACGAGCATTCGATTTACCGATAATTCCGGCCATATGTATCTGGGCCGCAATCTCGACTGGAGCTTTGGATACGGCGAGCAGGTTCGCGTGGTGCCCCGCGGGTTCCATATCCCGTATTCGTATATCGACGATGCGACGGCGGCGCACGCGGTGATTGGCATGTGTATCGATTACAAGAACTATCCCATGTTTTTCGACTGTGGTAACGATGCGGGTCTTGCTGTAGCGGGGCTCAACTTTCCCGGTTATGCCGAGTATGCCGAGGGCCCGGTCGATGGCAAAACCAATATCGCTGCCTATGAGTTTCCCCTGTGGGTGGCGGCGACGTTCTCGACGGTCGACGAGGTGGAGGCCGCGCTGCGCGACACGGTGATTGTCGCCAAATCTGCCGGAGAGGGGCTGGGCGTGTCGCTGCTCCATTGGATTATCGGCGACAGCCAGCGCAGCATCGTGGTCGAGATGATGGCCGATGGCCTACATGTATACGACGATCCGGTCGATACCCTGGCCAATCAGCCGACCTTCCCGTGGCACATGGAAAACCTGCGCACCTATATCACCGCCTCAAACGATTTTCCGCAGACGGCGACATGGCGTGGCGCCGAGCTCAAGCCCTATGGCGCGGGTGCCGGCATGCGCGGTATTCCGGGCGACTGCTATTCGCCGAGCCGTTTTGTAAAGGCGGCCTACCTCAATGCCAATTACCCGCAAAAGGAGAGCGAGGCCGAAAATGTCGTCCGCATGTTCCGCTCGCTCGAAGGCGTGGCGATGATCGAGGGGGCATCCAAGATGGGCGATGGCAAGTTCGAGAAGACGATCTACACCGGATGCTTTAGCGCTCGCACGGGCAATTATTACTATGCGACCTACGATGACCCGTCGATTCGCTACGTGAGCTTGATGGATGCCGAGGGTGCGAGCCCCGATAGGCTCGTGGTTCCCGAGCCGCGTCGCTCGTAGCCGATAGCTTCACTGCAATGCAAAGCGGCCCTGCATCTCCTGTGAGGTGCAGGGCCGCTGCGACCTGGGCTTTATCCCGCATGCGCCCCGAGAAAATGTCCCTTAAGCGCGTGCTGCCTGGGCAATGTCGGCCTTGGCGCTTGCGCGTTTGCCGGCGAGTTCGCAAAAAAACGCGCCGCCGATGATAAGCGCGGCGCCCATCAAGCGGACCGGTGTTATGGCTTCGCCTAAAAGGACGGCGGAGAACACGACGGCCGAAAGCGGCTCGAGGTAGCCGACGACCGCGACGGTCTGGACGGGCAGCTTGGCGACAGCACTAAAGTAGAGCAGGCAACCGATACCGGTGTTGACGACGCCGAGCATGACGACGGCGCGCCAATCGATGCTTGTAGCGATGCCAAGGGAGAAAAACGAGGGGGCGCCTTGGGTGACGAGCGTGAGGGCCAGCGCGGTCACAAAGGCGGCGCTCACCTGGAGCGCGGAGTTCTCGAGGCCTTCGATGTGTGGCGCACCCTTGCTGGCGATAACCATCAGCGCATAGCAAAATGCCGAGGCGATGCCGCAGGCGATACCCGCAATGGGCATATTGCCGCCGAGACCTTGCGCTGCAATGAGAAAAGCACCGCAAGCGACGGCGATAAAGCCGGCGATTTTGCCACCGGTCAGCTTTTCGCCAAAGATGAGCGGGGAGAGCGCCATGACAATGATGGGGCCGCAGTAGTACAGCAGCGAGGATACGCCGACGCCGATCGTCTGGTAGGCGCGGAACAGAAAAACCCAGCTGGCGCCCAGCGCGGCTCCCGAGAGGATCAGGGCTGCAGCTTCGCGGGGGCGAGATGGCGCCTGCAACTTATGGCGTTGGGTGATGGCGAGGATGGTGACAAGCGAGAGTGCGCCCAAAAACGTGCGTAGTAGCACGATATCGGAGCTCGGCAGTGCGATGGCCGCGGCGATGATGCCGTTGGAACCAAACAGCAACAATGCTGCTAAATACATAAACAGTCCGTTGTTCATGAGCTGCCGTCCCCTCTATATCCGTGCATGTTCACTATGGGTGAGGTGGCTTTAGAAGAAAAGCGAATATAATGCATGGATAACATGACAAAAACTCATGCAAAGGTGGGGACGTGCCGTGGAGACCAATATCCAAAAGATGCAAGTGCTGCTCGAGACGGTGCGTGCCGGCAGCTTTACGCGCGCTGCAGAGCGGCTGAGCTATTCGCAGTCGGGCGTGAGCCGCATGGTGGGCGACCTTGAGGCAGACTGGGGTTTTAAGGTGCTTGATCGCAGCCGCGAGGGCGTGGTGCTTTCTGCTGACGGGCGGCAGATCATGCCGGCAGTCGAGGCGTTATGCGAAGAGTTTGGCCGCCTGCAGCGACGCGTGGACGAGATGCGGGGGCTCATGCGTGGCAAGATCTGTATCGGTACGTTCTCGAGTGTGGCGACCCATGTACTGCCGCCGGTGATCGCGCGGTTTCGCGCTGATCACCCGGATGTCGATTACGAACTGCTGATGGGTGATTACTCCGAGATTGAGCAATGGGTGGCGGAAGGCCGCTGCGACCTGGGCTTTATTCCGCGCGAGCCACGCGGCGGCATGGCGTCGCAGCCGTTGGCGCAAGACGAGCTGATGGCCGTGGTGCCAGCGGACTCCTCGCTCGCCACCGCGGAGGTCGTTTCCCTTGCCGATCTGGCCAACGAGCAGTTTATTCTGCTGGAACGCGGTAGCGACGATGAGATTACGCCGCTGTTCCGTCGTGCGGGGCTCACGGTGCGCTCCAAGCTGTCGACCTGGGATGACTATGCGATTATGGCCATGGTGGAGGATGGCCTGGGCGTGAGCGTTCTTCCTGCGCTCATCTTGCGCCGCTGTCAGTTCGATGTTGCCGTGCGTCCGCTCGAGGGGCATCCCCATCGGCAGATCAATGCGATATATCGCACGGCTGACGTTTCGCTTGCCGCCGCTCGATTCCTTGAATACCTCTAAACGCGTGCACGTCATTGTCCGCTTTGGGCAAATCTCGGAGTTCGGTACGTTTTCTTATGAAATTGAACTATCGAATGAGGTGCGGCGCTATACTTCTTGCTAAATTGAACCTTGGTTCAATTCGTGTTCTGCAAATTGAACTTTGCCAGCAAGGAGGTTCCTGTGGCCCAAGAGACGTTTAGCGATCGCCTGCGACAGGCTATGTCCGATCGCGACGTTCGCCAGTCGGACGTAATCCGCGCATCGGAGATGCTCGGCAAAAAACTCGGCAAGAGTCAGATGAGCCAATATGTGAGCGGCAAGACGATTCCACGGCGCGATGTGGCAGAGCTGCTCGCCCGTATTTTGGAGGTCGATGTTACCTGGCTGATCGCCGGTGACGCCGATCAAGGCGAGACGTCATCGCCTCGCAACGTGCCCAAGCCCGAACCCCAACCCTCAGCTCAAATTCCAAGGAGCACCACCATGCGTACTTTTTCTAAATCCACCAAGCTCGATAACGTCCTGTATGACGTGCGCGGTCCCGTCGTCGACGAGGCCGCCCGTATGGAGGACGAGGGCGAGCGCATCCTCAAGCTCAACATCGGCAACCCCGCGCCCTTTGGTTTCCGCACGCCCGATGAGGTCATTAAGGATATGCGCCAGCAGCTGCCCGACTGCGAAGGCTATTCCAACTCGCGCGGCCTGTTCTCCGCGCGCAAGGCGATCATGCAGTACTCGCAGATCAAGGGCCTGCCCAATGTTCAGATGGAGCACATCTACACGGGCAACGGCGTGTCCGAGCTCATTCAGCTTTCGATGAACGCGCTGCTCGACAACGGCGACGAGATCCTGATCCCCAGCCCCGATTATCCGCTGTGGACGGCGTGCGCAACCCTTGCCGGTGGTCATCCCGTACATTATTTGTGTGATGAGCAGGCGGATTGGTATCCCGATCTGGAGGATATGGAGTCCAAGATCACGAGCGCGACCAAAGCCCTCGTCATCATCAACCCCAACAACCCCACGGGCTCGGTCTACCCGCGCGAGGTGCTCGAGGGCATCGTTGAGATTGCGCGCAGGCACCAGCTGATGATCTTTGCCGATGAGATTTACGACCGCCTGTGCATGGACGGTTACGAGCACGTCTCGATTGCCTCGCTCGCTCCCGACCTGCCCTGCGTCACCTTT
>CAUGKA010000082.1 GCA_959599615.1 uncultured Collinsella sp.
CATCGGGCGTAAAGCCGTCCACGCGCGCCACCACGAGCACGCGGCAGGTATCGGCAAGCTCGGCGACACGGTTCTCGACCTGCGAAAACACACACTCCGAAAGCACAAACTGCGCAGCGCCCATCACATAGGAGCCCTGCGCAAACGAAGCGCCACTCCACTTTTTGGACGACGAGAACGGAATGACCGACAGCGGCTCGGACACCTCGACCGGTCGATCGGCGTAATAGTTGAGCAGCGCCTGGCAGGTCTCGTTGGCATCGGCCGAAGTCGCACGCGCCACGTTAGCCAGGGCAAAATCGAGCACCGTGGTATCGACGGGAACGGCGGCTTCGCCCTCCCCCGCGCCCATGCCAAAGCCCTCGATCGGCAGCGGATACGTGCCCTCGACCTCCATACGACCCGAGGTAATGGTACCCGTCTTGTCCAGGCACAGCACGTCGACGCGAGCGAGCGTCTCGATGCAGTAGAGCTGCTGCGCCAGCACCTTGCGGCGGGCCAGGCGCACCGTGGCGATGGCGAGCACCGACGAGGTCAGCAGCACCAGGCCTTGCGGGATCATGCCCAGCAGGGCGCCCACCGTGGACAGCAGCGCCGACGAAGGCACATGACCAGCCAACAGCTCGGAGAAGCACCACGAAAGCGCGCTATCGCCCGGGGTTCCCGCGGCATCCCACAGCTCGCTCACACTCGAGGCAAACAACGCCAAACCGAGCGGGATCATGATGATGCTCGCAAAGCGCACAATGGCATTAAGCGCGTTCATGATCTCGGAATTGACCTTTTTGACGTACTTGGCCTCATTATTAATTTTAGCCACGTAGTTGTCGGCGCCGACATGGATCACGCGGGCGCGCAGCAGGCCCGAGTCGATAAAGCTGCCGCTCATGAGCTCGGAACCGGGCTGCTTCTTAATAAGGTCGCTCTCGCCCGTCAGCAGGCTCTCGTTCACGAGTGCCTCGCCCGAAACCACCACGGCGTCAGCAGGAATCTGGTCGCCGCGCCCCAGGCGGATGATGTCGTCGAGCACGATCTGGTCCAGGTCGAGCTCCACCTCGGCGCCGTCGCGCACCGCGATGGCCTTCTTGGAGGTCAGCAGCGTGAGTTTATCGACCATCTTCTTGGAACGCATGGACTGAATGACGCCAATAGCGGTATTGAGGAACACCACGAACAAGAACGTCAGATTCTTAAACGAACCGGTCAAAATGACCAGGAACGCCAAGATCACGTTGATCAAATTGAACAGCGTGCAGAGGTTCTCGATGATGAGCTCTTTGACCGACTTGGTCTTGAGCTCCATGTTGCGGTTGATCTTACCGGCGGCGATGCGCTCCTCGACCTCGGCGGTCGAGAGTCCGCGCTCGATATCCGTTGCTGCCATACCACGTCCCATCACGTCGCGTCGGTATAAGAAAAACCGCCCGGACCATGCGAGGTTCGGACGGTCTTACGTTCGATGGTGCCCCATGTTGGATTCGAACCAACGGCCTTCTGCTCCGGAGGCAGACGCTCTAATCCCCTGAGCTAATAGGGCCAACGTTTGGCATTATACCCAAGTGCACCACGGGCTATCAAAATAAAAGAAAAAGCTTTGCAATTCCGAGGAAGACGCGGCACAACGGCTCACTTTAGAAGGCAAAAGCGAGTCAGATAGTATAAACTCTCATGCACCATATATATATACGGCTCGCGATGCGGGCCGTTTTTGCAAGGGTTATCCATCGAGGTGAGAGGCACACCATGATTGCAATTTTAAAGCAGAGCGCCAGCGACGAGGCCGTCAGCCATATCGTCAGCTGGATTGAGAAAAAGGGCCTGAAAACCGACGTCTCGCGCGGCGAGAACGAGACGATCATCGGCCTGGTGGGCGATACGACCAAGATCGACCCGTTCCTGCTCGAGTCCATGGACGTCGTCGAGCGCGTGCAGCGCGTCTCCGAGCCGTTCAAGCGCGCCAACCGCAAGTTCCACCCCGAGGACTCCGTCATCGACTGCGGCCACGGCGTCAAGATCGGCGGCGATCAGTTCCAGGTCATCGCCGGCCCGTGCTCCGTCGAGGGCGAGAACCTCATCCGCATCGCCCGCCGCGTGAAGGCCGCCGGTGCCACGATGCTGCGCGGCGGTGCCTACAAGCCCCGCACTTCCCCGTACGCCTACCAGGGCATGGGCCCCGCCGGTCTGGACCTGCTGTGCGAGGCGTCTGCCGAGCTCGACATGCCGATCGTCACCGAGATCATGGACCCGCGCGACGTGCAGGTCTTCCTGGACAAGAAGATCGACGTCATGCAGATCGGCGCCCGCAACGCCCAGAACTTCCCTCTGCTCAAAGAGGTCGGCAAGACCAAGACTCCGATCTTGCTTAAGCGCGGCATGTCCGGCACGATCGATGAGCTGCTCATGGCCGCCGAGTACATCATGAGCGAGGGCAACGACAACGTCATCCTGTGCGAGCGCGGCATCCGCACCTTCGAGACCCGCACCCGCAACACCTTCGACCTCAATGCCGTGCCGGTGCTGCACCACCTGTCGCACCTGCCCGTCGTCGCCGACCCCAGCCACGCCACCGGCTACACCCGCTACGTTGAGCCCATGGCGCTCGCCGCGACCGCCTGCGGTGCCAACGGCCTGGAGATCGAGGTCCACGACGAGCCCAGCCGCGCATGGTCCGACGGCGCTCAGGCCCTCACCCCCGATCAGTTCGACGACACCATGCGTCGCATCCGAGCCATCCGCGAGGTTGTCTGCCAAGAGACCATGGAGTAGCCCATGGGTACAGTGAGAAACGCGCGCGTTAACCAGGGCGGCCCCAAGTGCGCCGGCATCGTCGGCCTTGGCCTCATCGGCGGCAGCTTTGCCCGCGGCTATGCGCAGGCGGGCGTCCGCGTGCTGGCCTGGGATCCCGATGACGATGTCATGACGGCTGCCAGCATGGGCACCGTTGCCGGCGAGCTCAACGACGAGACGCTCGGCGAATGCGACATCATCGTCCTGGCTTGCTACCCCGAAGCCTGCATCGAGTGGCTCGAGGCACACGCCCAGGCACTCGCCGACGCCACCGATACCGAGGCCATCATGGGCCCCGTGGTAATTGACACGGTGGGCGTCAAGGGTATCGTGTGCGAGCGCGCCTTTGAGCTTGCCCGCGAGTACGGCTTTTACTTTGTGGGCGCGCACCCCATGGCGGGCACGCAGTACTCGGGCTATGCACACTCCCGCGCCGACCTGTTCCAGGGCGCCCCGCTGGTGCTCGTACCGCCCGCGGTGGACGATGCGCTCAAGCTGGAGCTTTTGGGCCAGGTGCGCGAGATGGTGCGCCCCTTGGGCTTTGGCAAGTTCAGCGTGACCAGCGCCGCCGAGCACGACCGTGTCATCGCCTTCACGAGCCAGCTTGCGCACGTGGTATCCAACGCCTACGTCAAAAGCCCCACTGCCCAGGTCCACCACGGCTTTTCGGCCGGTAGCTACCGCGATCTCACCCGCGTGGCGCACCTCAACCCGCAAATGTGGTCCGAGCTCATGATCGACGACGCCGACGCGCTCGCCTTCGAGATCGACCATCTGATCGAATCGCTTGGCGCCTACAGCCGCGCGCTCAAGGACCGCGACCAGCGCTATCTGGAGAATCTCCTTGCCGAGGGCGACCGCATTAAGCGCGCACTCGACGACGAGGCCTCCCACTAGACAACCCATCACGCCAGGTCGAAAGGACCGAAGCTTATGGCGATTACCATCGATATCGACACTGCACGCCCCTACCAGGTGCATGTTGGCACGTTTTTGCTGGAGCAGGCGGGACCGCTCGTGCGCGCCACTGCCGGCGGCACCAAGGCCGTCATCGTGACGGACACCAACGTGGGCCCGCTCTACCAGATGCCCGTTAAGCAGAGCCTGGAGGCGTCAGGCTACGAGGTGAGCATCTGCACCTTCGAGGCCGGCGAGGCCCATAAGCGCGCCGAAACCTATGTTGCCATTTTGGAGTTTGTGGCCGAGCACGAGCTTTCGCGCTCCGACGTGATCGTGGCACTCGGCGGCGGCGTCGTGGGCGACGTGGCGGGCTTTGTGGCCGCCACCTACATGCGCGGCTGCAAGTTTGTGCAGATCCCCACGAGCCTGCTCGCCATGGTGGATTCGTCGGTGGGAGGCAAGACCGCCATCGACCTGGCTGCCGGCAAGAACTTGGCCGGCGCCTTTTGGCAGCCGAGCGTGGTTATCGCCGACGTGGGGTGCCTGGCCACCCTCACGCCCGAGCAGTTCGCCGACGGCTGCGGCGAGGTCGTCAAGCACGCCGTGATCGCCGATCCGGAGCTTTTCGCCGAGCTGGAGAAGACCCCGCTCACGCTGGAGCTGCTGAACCGCGATGTGGCCCGCGTAGCGCTCATCATCGCCCGCAATATCGACATCAAGCGCGCCGTGGTCGTCGCCGACGAGCGCGAAACCAACCAGCGCAAGCTCCTCAACTTTGGACACAGCGCCGGACACGCCGTCGAGGCCTGCGAGCACTTTGAGCTCGGACACGGCAACTGCGTGTCGATCGGCATGGGTATCATCACGCGCGCCGCGGCCCTGCACGGCGTCTGCGATGCTGCGCTGCCCGGTCGTATTGAGGAGCTCTGCGCCCGCCATGGCCTCAAGACCCGCTGCGGCCTAGATGCCGATGCCGTCTTTGCCGAAGCGCTCCACGACAAGAAGCGCGCGGGCGACACCATCGACCTGGTGATTCCGCACGGCATTGGCCGCTGCAGCATCGACCGCACGCCACTTTCCACTTTCCACGAACTCATTGCCGAGGGCCTCGGCCAGAAGGGAGACGCATCCGCATGCTAGCCCGCATCACCCCGTCCCCGCTCAAGGGCACCGTTCCCGCCATCGCGTCCAAGTCGATGGCGCATCGCCTCATCATCTGCGCTGCGCTTGCCAACGGCGAGACGCACGTCACCTGCAACACCACCTGCGCCGACATCGAGGCCACGGTGCGCTGCCTTACGGCACTGGGTGCTCGCATCGAGACCGTCGAGGACGGCTTCCAGGTCCACCCCACCATGAAGAGTGTTGAGTTTGGCCTGCTCAAGGCCCTTGCCGGCGGCACGCTTGACTGCGGTGAAAGTGGCTCCACGCTGCGCTTTATGCTGCCTGTCGCCTGCGCGCTGGGTGCGGATGCCACCTTCGTAGGCCAGGGCCGCCTGGGCGCCCGCCCGCTCTCCCCGCTCTCGGACGAGATCATCGCCGCCGGCTGCGACCTACAGGGTCTGGGCGGTTTTCCGCTCAAGACGAGCGGCCGCATGCGCCCGGGCACCTTTGTGCTTCCGGGCAACGTGAGCTCGCAGTACATCTCGGGCCTGCTGCTGGCAGCCCCACTGCTGGCCCAGCCCTCCTGCGTGCAGGTAACCGGCCTCATTGAGAGCCGTCCCTACATCAACCTGACGATCCAGGCCATGAAGGCCTTTGGCGTCGAGGTCAACGTCGAGCGTATTCCGGCCAAGGACGGCCAGCCAGAGGTCACGAACTTCCGCGTGAGCAGCGGCTCGTACCGCACGCCCGGCAGCGTTGCTGTCGAGGGCGACTGGTCCAACGCCGCCTTTTGGCTGTGCGCCGGTGCCATCGGCACCGACCCAATCACCGTCGAGGGCGTGTCGCTAAGCTCCGCACAGGGCGACCGTAACGTGCTTGCCGCGCTTTCGCGCTTTGGCGCCCGCATCGTGCGCTCCACCAACGCCGCCACCGTGCAGTCCGACAAGCTCGCCGGCTTTGAGATGAGTGCCCACGACATTCCGGACCTGGTGCCCGTCATCTCGGCCGTGGCCTCGTTGGCACAGGGCCGCACCTTTATTCGCGATTGCGCCCGTCTGCGCATCAAGGAATCCGACCGTCTGGTCACCACCACCCGCGAGCTCTGCGCGCTGGGTGCGCAGGTGCGTATTGCCGGCGACGATCTCATCATCAAGGGCGTCGACGCCTTCACCGGCGGCGAGGTCGATTCGCACAACGACCATCGCATCGCCATGATGGCCGCTATCGCCGCGAGCCGCGCCACCGGCGAGGTCGTGATCCACGGCGCCGAGGCCGTCAACAAGTCCTATCCCGATTTCTTCGACCACTACCGCCTGCTGGGCGGCAAGGTCACGCTCGAGGAGGAATAGCATGTCCTCGACCTTTGGCAACGTCTTGCACTTAAGCATCTTCGGCCAGTCGCACTCCCCCGCCATCGGCTGCTCCCTCGATGGCATTCCGGCGGGCATCGCCGTTGACCAAGAAGCGCTGCAGGCCTTTTTGAACCGTCGCGCCCCCGGTCGCGACGAGACCGCGACCAAGCGCCGCGAGGCCGACGCCGCCCACATCATCGCCGGTGTGGTCGATGGACATACCACGGGCGCACCCATCGCCGCGATTATCGAGAACACCAACACACGCTCAAAGGACTATTCCGAGCTGCGCCGCAAGCCCCGTCCGGGACATGCGGACTTCCCTGCGCGCATGAAGTATCACAACATGCACGATGTCGCCGGCGGCGGGCACTTTTCCGGCCGCCTAACAGCACCCTTATGCATCGCGGGCGGCATCGCGCTGCAGGCACTTGAGGCCCGCGGCATTAAGGTCATGGCGCATGTGGCGCAGATCGGCGGCATCTCCGACCTGCCGATGGACGATATGGTCTATCGCGAGGCCGACCGCAAGGCGATCCTGACGAACGATCTTCCTTGCATTGACGCCGCCGCAGCCGGCCGCATGCGTGAGGAGATCCTAGCCGCGCGCGACGAACTCGACAGCATCGGCGGCATCGTGGAGTGCGGCATTTACGGGCTTCCCGCAGGCATCGGCGACCCCATGTTCGACGGCATCGAGAACCGCATCGCGCAGATCGCGTTTGGCATTCCCGCCGTAAAGGGCGTGGAGTTTGGCATGGGCTTTGCCGTGGCCGCCATGCGCGGCAGCGAGAACAATGATCCGTATCGCATCGATGCCGAGACCGGCGAGATCGAGGTCGAGTCCAACAACGCCGGCGGCATCCTGGGCGGTATTTCGACCGGCGCGCCCGTCATGTGGCGCATGGCCGTAAAGCCGACACCCTCGATTGGCCGCGCGCAGCAGACGGTGGACATGGACGCTATGGAAAATGCCGAGCTCTCGGTCCACGGCCGCCACGATCCCTGCATCGTCCCCCGAGCTGTCCCCGTAGCCGAGGCAGCCGCCGCCCTTGCCATCTGGGACGCCCTCCTCGAAGACGCCGCCCAGCGCTAACTACCCACCCCTCAACATCCCCCGACACGTGAAAGGGGTCTCCATGGACCTTGCTGACATCCGCCAGGCCATCGATGGCATCGACACCACGCTCCTCAACAGCTTTGTCGAGCGCATGGACATTGCCACCGAGGTCGCCAAGTCAAAAATCGAGATGGGCAAGGCCGTCTTCGACCCCGCCCGTGAGCGCTCCAAGCTCAACAACCTCGCCAGCCGCGCACCCGAGCGCTACGAGGCGCAGACCATCACGCTATTCCGCCTCCTCATGAGCATGAGCAAGGCCGAGCAGCAGCGCTATATCAACGAGCTCAAGGGCATCACAGTCTCGCAAAGGGCACACGCCACGGCCGAGGCCTTCGATACGCCCTTCCCCCAGACGGCCACCGTCGCCTGCCAGGGTGTTGAGGGCGCTTACAGTCAAATCGCCGCGTGCAAACTCTTCGACGTGCCCGACATCGCGTTTTTCGAGACCTTCGAGGGCGTTATGCGCGCCGTGCGCGACGGCTTCTGCGAGTTTGGCGTGCTGCCCATCGAGAACTCCACCGCCGGCTCAGTCAACGCCGTCTACGACCTGCTCGCCCAGTTCGACTTCCACATCGTGCGCTCGCTTCGCCTCAAAATCGACCACAACTTGCTCGTCAAGCCCGGCGCCAAACTTGCGGACGTGCACGAGGTCTACAGCCACGGCCAGGCCATTGCCCAATGCGCCGGCTTTATCGAGGCGCACGACCTGCACGCCACCAAGTACCCCAACACGGCCATGTCGGCCGAGATGGTCGCCAGCTCCGAGCGCGCCGACGTCGCCGCCATCGCCTCGCGCAGCTGCGCCGCGCTGTATGGCCTGGAGATACTGGAGCCCAACATCCAGGACTCGGACAACAACTACACGCGCTTTGTCGTCATCAGCCGCGAGCCGCGCGTCTATCCCGGTGCCAACCGCACCTCGCTCATGATTACCACGGCCAACGAGCCGGGCGCACTCTACCGCGTGCTCGAGCGCTTCTACGCCCTCAACATCAACCTCATCAAGCTCGAGAGCCGTCCCATCCCCGGCCGCGACTTTGAGTTTATGTTCTACTTTGACCTGGACTGCCCCTTTGGCAGCAGGGC
>CAUGKA010000083.1 GCA_959599615.1 uncultured Collinsella sp.
AGAAGTCGACGGCTCCCTTAATTTCCTCAGCGGTCGGGTGTCCCTTTTGGACACCGCCGGCGAGCTTGAACGGTCCCCACGTATCAAAGCCGGGGCAGCCGTAGACACCCATAAAGATGGCCTGCCTCATGCGGCAGATGCCATCGATATCCTTGCCGTACCACTTGTTTTTGCCACCGTAGGTCATAAGGCCAAACACCTTGTCCTGCGGCTGCAGCACGTTCGTGAGCACGCGTGCCATATCCTTGTCGATCTCGGAGTAATAAATGCCCGTGGCGACGCCGATCAGATGGTATTCGTGCAGGTTGGGATACTCGTTTTTGCCGAGCGCCTTGACGTCGAGGGTATCGATCTCGGGGTGTGCCTCGACGATGGCGTCCACGAGCTTTTTCGTATTGCCGTGATGGCGCGAGGCGTAGAGGATGATGGTTCGCATAAGAAGGCCTTTCAGCTGTAATTGCATCAATGTCTGTATGGTACCCCGTTGCATGGCTGGGATACCGGACGCATCGATGAACGTGCGGGTTTGTTCTATGGTTAGGATTGAAACGGGCGCTTGCGTGAAATAAAGCAGTTGTTCGAAAGGATGGGCAATGGAATACGCTCTCTCCAACGATTCGATTTCTATTAAGGTGTCCACGGCCGGCGGCTCGTTTACCTCGATTGAGGCCGGAGGTCGCGAGTATTTGTGGCAGGGCGATCCCGCCGTGTGGTCCGGCCAGGCGCCGATTTGCTTCCCGATTTGCGGAGGCTTGCGCGACAACAGCGCCATGACGTTTGCCGGGCATCATGTAAAGCTCGCTCGCCACGGGTTTGCGCGCAAACAGGAGTGGAAGCTGCTGAGCCAGAGCGAGAACGAGCTGGCGATGTGCCTGGATTCGGAGGATAACGCGGCGCTGCTGAGCGATTATCCGTATCCGTTTAGGCTCGTCGCCCGCTATACGCTCGAGGACGCCGCCGTGCGTGTCTCCTATGAGGTTACCAACGAGGGCACCGAGGACATGCCGTTCTTTATCGGTGGGCATCCCGGCTTTAGGTGCCCGCTCGATGAGGGCGAGGCCTATACGGACTACGAGTTGCGCTTCGAGAAAGATGAGGCTGCAGAGCTTTGCACCGCTGTCCCTTCGACTGGCTTGATTGACGTGGACAAGCGCTCCAAGAACCCCATGGTGGGAAAGACGCTGCCTCTATCGCACGAGCTCTTCGATTTTGCGGAGACCATCTTTGACGTGCTCGAGAGCCGCCAGGTCACGCTTTCCAAGAAGGGCGAGGACAAGGGCGTCCGCCTGAGCTTTGAGGGCTTCCCATATCTCATTGTGTGGAGTAAGCCCGAGGGCGATTTTGTGGCAGTTGAGCCCTGGGGCGGCCTTTCGACCTGCTCCGATGAGGACGACGTGCTTGAGCATAAGCGCGGCTGCCTTGTCGCCAAGCCCAAGGAGACCGTCGCTCGCTCGTTCACGATTGAGATTCTGTAATTCCGTTTTGTCGACTCGTATCGCGAGGCACAAGGAGCCTGCGAGATAAGGAGCTAAAAATGATCCTCACCGTTACGATGAACCCGTCCGTCGATACACGCTATCAGCTCGATGAGCTCATTATCGACGACGTTAACCGTGTGACGCCCGAAAAGACCGCCGGCGGCAAGGGTCTCAACGTGGCCCGTGTACTGGGTCAGCTGGGCGACGACGTTGTGGCAACCGGTCTACTCGGCGGCCACATGGGCGCCTACATGGCCGAGCTCATGGATGCCAACGGCATTAAGAATGATTTTGTACCCATCAAGGGCGAGACTCGTATTTGCCTTAACATCCTCCACGCCGGCAACCAGACCGAGCTACTCGAGAGCGGCCCGACGATTGCCCCCGAGGAGCTCGATGCCTTTACCGCCAAGTTCGCCGAGCTTGCGAGCAAGGCCGCTGTCGTTACCATCTCGGGTTCGCTGCCCCGTGGTGTCGAGGCGGGCTACTACGCCAAGATCACGGGTATTGCCGAGAACGCCGGCGCCAAGGTGCTGCTCGATACCTCGGGTGCTTCGCTCGAGGCCGCCCTTAAGTCCGAAATTAAGCCCGAGCTGGTCAAGCCTAACCTGACCGAGATTAACGGCCTTCTGGGCACGAGCTTTACCACCGACGATGTGGACGAGCTCCGCGCCGCGCTCGCCTCTGATGCCCGCTTCTCCGATATCCCCTGGGTCGTCGTGTCCATGGGCGCTGCCGGCTCCGTGGGCTTCCATAATGGCCGTGCATTCCGCGCCAAGACCCCCGATATCCCCGCCGTTAACGCTACGGGCTCTGGCGATTCGACCATTGCCGGCTTCGCGCATGCGATTGCTGCTGGCGCGGATGACGAGACGGTGCTGCGTACCGCCAACACCTGCGGCAAGCTCAATGCCATGGATCCCATGACTGGCCACTTGGTTATGGATCGTTGGGACGAGGTTTACAACGGCGTTGTCGTGACCGAGCTGTAGGAGCTTGTGCGCCGCCCCCGGCATCGGTTGCTTGCTTGTGGTTAGAGTTGACGGCAAGTGCGGTAGCATTATGCCGGGGCGCGACGCCGATGCTGTCGTGTTCAATCCCGACCTTACCCTGGTCGAGACGTATGTGGGTGGCAACAGCGTCGGCAATGCGTTTGCCGATTAGCCGCCAAAGAAGCGATCCGAGAGGGGATTTAGATGATTTACGGTGCATTGGGCGATATCGAGGAGTACCGCGGAATGCTCAAGGGCCTCGACGTGCTGATCGACTGGCTCGAGGAGAACGACCCGGCACAGCTCGAGGTCGGCAGCCATCCGATTTTGGGTGAGAAGGTCTTTGCGAACGTCATGGCTCCCACGACGCGTCCCGAGGCAGAGGCTCACTACGAGACGCATCAGCGCTATCACGACCTGCAGATCGATGTCGAGGGTCGCGAGGCCTTTAAGGTTGCCACGGGCAGCCTGATGCTGGTCCAGGAGTTTGACGAGAAGGACGACTACGATCTGGTCGATTCCGACGCCTCGATCGCCGGCGATCTTGCCGACGACAAGTTCGCGCTGTTCGTTGCCGGCGAGCCTCACATGCCCACGCTCGAGTTCCCGGGCGATGGCGCACAGCCGGTCAAGAAGATTTGCTTTAAGCTGCTTGCCGACGCCTACTGGCAGGAGTAACGGGCTGCTCGGCTGAGCTGTTCGTCTGATGGCGTGATTCCCCTAGGGAAATCACGCTAGGACCCCGCCAAACGGGTTTTCCCTAGGGAAATCACGTTTGGCGGGGTTTTCTGTTTTTGAATAGGGAAGCCTCATTTATTTGCGAAGAACATCGGCTAGCCGCAGGATTGAAATCATCGACCGATAAGTGAGTTCCACTTTTTCGCCCGCAAGCAGTCGTTTCGAGCCAATCTCATCTAGCCCCACAAGCTGAGAAAACAGCAGGCTGCTCATCGTGCCCTCGTCAATTGATTCCCTTATGGTCTTCAAAACGTCCGTATCGTGAAGCGACGCCGAGCTGTAGGGGGCAACACGAGCGGAACTCTCAATTAACGACGAAACAAAAGGATGGAGATGCTTTGGACATAGTCCATCAAACACCACATCCCCATTGTCATCCGAGCCGACTAGTCGCCAACTATAATGATCGACCCAGCCGTCTCCGTCATATATGGTGTCCATGAGCAACTTCCCGTCTAGAGAGACCTATTTGGACATCGGGGCGCAAGACCGCAATCCATATAGGACCCGCAGCAGCTCCAACCCAACGCACCACTTAGGTTCCCTTTCGTACATGTGTATCAATCTGCCCCGAAATGCCGGTGAATGCAATTCCAGACCCGTTTGTCGGATAGCAATCGACGTATTTTTGTTTTCCGCTCACAACCTTGTATAGATAAATCGTTCCAGCAAAAGAGAAGGGATCGTTCGCAATTTTGTCCGGAAGAACTTGCCACCTCAAAATCCCGCTACCAATATGGTCAAGCTTGACCGTTCCGCCGTCCCCCTCAAAGTGGCAAGGGGATTTACCCCAGACTGAGAGTCGGCATCGCCCTCCTTAGCAGTTATCAGCAGGCTGCCCGTATAAGACTGCTAAGGCTCACCTTCAGGACAGGCAGCCTTGGCCCAAGAAGGGCCACTCAGGCAGAACAGTCCGAGCAGCATCAATACCAGCAAAAGAAAACCCTTAGTTCTTTTCATCTATATCGCCAATATCTCTCGACATTTGTATATTGTGACTATTTTAGATCTATATGGCCAATTTGAGCCCTCACCATGGCAATTGTTGCAGCTGGGTTTCTTTTCATTAAGATTTCACTTTGGTAAATCACCGCCCCTAAGCATTAAACCCGAAGTCCACCGAGTGGGCCGCCGTTGACGTGGCGATGTTTGGATTGGCGCGCACGCACTCAAAATCGGCAACAAAAAAGCCGCCCGAAGGCGGCTATCTTGTGTAATGGAGCCAGCGACCGGGCTCGAACCGGTGACCCCCGCTTTACGAGAGCGGTGCTCTACCAACTGAGCTACGCTGGCGGCCATATGATGACGCAACTGAGGCATCAACGAGTGTCTATGATACGGGACATCGCACATCCGCGCAAGTGTTCTGACGGCTTTTCTCACTTTAAATGCACTAAATGCACTAATATTAGAGGCGTGATGTCTGCAGTGCCCATTTGTTACTTGACCTGCTGTTGAGTTGGTGGCCGACGTCCCGCTCGTATGGGTCTCAAACAGAATGGGGCAGCCATGGCTCAACCCAAGATCCTTCTCACGCGTATCGATGACCGTTTCATTTACGGGCAAGACGTTGAGCTGTGGAACGAAGCCGTGGGCTCCAACCTTGTTCTGATCGTCAACGATGAGATCGCGGCGGATTCGCGCCATTGGGCACCTATGAGGGTGGCGGCGCCAGAAGGCGTCTGGACGCGGTTTTTCTCGGTGCAAAGGGCTATCGACATCATTCATACCGCAACGCCGCGTCAATGGATTCTGGTCATGGTAGCCTCACCTGCCGACGCGCTCGCGCTGGTTAAGGGTGGTGTGCCGATCACCAAGATTAGCATCGGCCATATGCAGGCAGGGGAGGGCAAGCGTCCTGTGACGCCCGCGGTTGCCATTGACGATGCAGACGTCGCCGCCCTCAAAGAACTCCAAGCGCTCGGCATAGAGCTGGAAATCCGTTATCTCCCCAGCTCCGACCCAGATCCTATCGAGAACCTGCTCGCGTGATTCCTTGGGGACGGAGGAAAACGGATCGTATTTTCCCGTGGAGGAGCGGCGAGATGCCCTCGGCCAGGAATTGGGGCCATCTACTACTTTTGGTCGCTTACCTCGAACAACGATGAAAATCTCAATATTAAAACCGCAGGTAGCGAACGTGCGATTTTTGAAAATAGGGGCGTATGGTCAGGGGTGCGGGAGTAAAAGTAGTAGATGGGCGCAATCTGTAGCGCGCCGATTTCAGGCATGTTGGCGCATGTGTCGGAGCTATGAAAAGAGTGTCCCTTTCGACTAGTCTTTTAGAACGTCAATGACTGCACCACAGCTTAAGCCGTTCGCAAAAACGGCTCCTAAATCTGTTTCGTTAATTGAATTGCGTAAATATGGTTAATCAGATAACCGAAATTTGGTTAAATGTAAACTGGAAATTTGGTTAAACGCGCTGATAAACAATGGTGAAAAATATGCCAAAAAAGTACTACACTCGAATTATCGAAAATGAGCTCGACCAGATGCTAGGGATATTCGGTGCCGTTCTCATCGAAGGACCGAAATGGTGTGGAAAGACAACCACAGCCGGGACCCGTGCGGCGTCCAGGCTCCTTCTCATGGATCCGTCGCGCAACTTCGAGAATCGTTTGCGTGCCGAGACGGACCCGGCGCTTGCCGTTTCCGGCGAGGTGCCGCGGCTGATCGATGAATGGCAGGAGGTTCCGAAACTTTGGGACGCGGCGCGGTTTGAGTGCGACAACCGCGGCGGCGAGCCTGGCCAGTTCATATTTACGGGGTCGGCGACGCCGCGAGACAATGAGCGGCCGATGCACAGTGGCGCTGGAAGGTTCGCTAAATTGCGCATGGATACCATGACGCTTTTCGAGCTTGGGAAATCCAGCGGTGCGGTTAAGCTGTCGGGCATTATTTCTGGCGAAAAGTTCAATGGCGCTTTCGGATCGTTGGATTCTGCCTCGATTGCCGAGTGCGTTGTCCGTGGCGGATGGCCCGCGGCGGTCGGTCGCGATGCGCTGGCTGCGTCGGCGATGGCGAAACGTTACATCGGCATAGTCGCCGAAGAAGATTTGTCTCGTGTTGATGGCTCTCGACGCGATCCCGAAAAGGTCAAAGCCGTCATCGAATCGCTTGCGCGAAATGAATCCACTTTGGCGACACTCAAGACGCTCGTAGCCGATCTTGGCGGAGAGGTGTCGAGACAGACGGCGGCATCATATATATCTCTTCTTGCTCGGGTTAGTTTCGTTCGCGATATTCCCGCGTGGAACCCTGCAATGAGATCTCCGGTGCATTTAAGAGACTCAAAGAAGCATCACCTCGCCGACCCGTCGCTGGCGGCCGCTGCGCTCGGGGCGACTCCGGAGACCTTGCTGCTAGATTTCAAGACGCTCGGACTACTTTTTGAATCGCTGGCACTCCATGATTTGTGGGTTTATGCGCGAGCAAACGGAATGAGCCTCTATCACTATCATGATTCTCGCGATCTAGAAGTCGATGCGGTCATTGCGGCTCCCGGCGGAACGTGGATTCCGGTCGAAGTTAAACTCAGCTCTGCTCAAATCGAAGAGGCGTCTGACAGCCTTGTTGCTGTCGAGAAGCGCATGGTTGCCGCCGGAAACAACCCGCCGGTTTCGAAAGTCGTGATCATCGGGTTTGGTTCGCAAGCCTATGTTACCGAGCGTGGCGTCCAAGTTGTTCCGCTGGATGTTCTCGCGCCGTAACGCGACGGTCGAAGCGGGACGGACGCCACCATTGCGCGCGAGGACACGGCATCATCGATGATGCGGCGGCCACATTCGGCAAAGAGTGTCCCCAACGACTAGTCGTTTAGGAACGCCCCCAATGACTAGGTAGAAAAACGCCCGTCGGCGGTGGTGCCGGCGGGCGCTGCTGTGCGATATGTCGCGTTGTGGGCTTAATGCCTCATAAAGTGGTACTCGATCACATTGCTGTAGGGGTGACCCGGGCCCACAATGCCCTGCGGGAACAGCGGCTGGTGCGGCGTGTCGGGGTACATCTCTGCCTCGAGGGCAAAGCCGGCGCCCCAGCCATAGTTGGCATCGTCCTTGGCGTGCTCGTCACCCAGCCAGTTGCCGGTGTAGAGCTGCACGCCCGGGGCGGTGGTGTAGTAGTCCAGCTCACGGCCGGTCCACATCTCCTCGACGTGCATCGCGCGGCGCAGATTACGGCCGTACTGATAGCCATCGATGCACAGACAGTGATCGTAGCCACGGGCGTGCTTAATCTGCGGATCGTCGGCCTCCATGCCAGGCGCGACGGGGCGCAGCTCGCGAAAGTCAAACGGCGTGCCCTCGACCGGAGCGATTTCGCCGGTGGGAATGTTCTGCTCGTTGATGGGCAGGTAGTGAGCGGCGTTGGCAACAAAGAAGTGTTCACAGTCCATGCCGGCGTTATGACCGGCGAGGTTAAAGTATGTGTGGTTGGTCATGGACACGTAGGTGGCGCGGTCGCTCTCGCAGCCATACTCGATGCGAAAGACGCCGGTGCGCGTAACGGTAAACACGGCCGTAAGCGTGCGGTTGCCGGGCAGGCCCAGCTCGCCATCCTTAAGCGAGGTGGTCATGCGCACGGCGTTGTGAGCCTCGTCGAGTTCAACGTCCCACACGCGCTTGTGCAGGCCGTGCTCAAGATCGCTGTGCAGGTTGTTGACGCCTTCGTTGGCTAGCATATGCCAGTCCGTGCCGTCAATGGTGATCGTGGCACCCGCAGTGCGGTTGGCCACAGGGCCGATGGTCGCGCCAAAGCAGGCGGGGTTGTCAAAGTAATCCTCGAGCTTATCGAAGCCCAGCACCACATCGCGCACGTTGCCAGGGATGTCGGGCACATCGATTCCAAGCACGGTGGCGCCATAGTCCATAATGCGAACGCAGATCTCGGGCCCGTTGAGGGTATAACGATGAACGGGAGTGCCGCACGGCGCGGTGCCGAAAAGCTCGGAAGTGATCATTTGGTTCCTAACATCGAGGTATTTCGGACAAACTGTAGCGCGAACAGGCGAGATTATCACTACATCCCACTAAAGC
>CAUGKA010000084.1 GCA_959599615.1 uncultured Collinsella sp.
CGCGCTGCGTCTTAGCATTGACGATGATATTGAGCGCCTTATCAAAGTCGGCGGATTCATGCACGAAGATGTGGCAGTTACCCGTGCCCGTCTCGATCACCGGAACGAGCGACTCGCGCACGCAGCGCTGGATCAGGCCCGCACCGCCACGCGGAATGAGCACATCGACGACGCCGCGGAGCTTCATGAGCTCGCCGGTGGCCTCGCGGTCGGTAGACTCGATCATCGACACGGCCTCGCGCGGGAAGCCCTTGGCCTCGAGCGCATCGGCCAGCAGCTCAGAAATCATGGCACACGAGTGATAGGCCAGCGAGCCGCCGCGCAGAATGCAGGCGTTGCCGGTGCGGATGCAGATGCCCGCGGCGTCGGCCGTCACGTTGGGGCGCGCCTCGTACACCATGGCGACCAGGCCCAACGGCACGCTCACGCGGGTGAGGTCCACGCCGCTTGCGAGCACGCGGTGGTCGAGCACGCGGCCGACAGGATCGGGCAGCTCGGCGAGCTTCTCCAGGCCGGCGGCCATACCCTCGACGCGCTCGGGCGTCAGCAGCAGACGGTCGAGGAGCCCCGCCGAGGTCCCCGCATCGCGCGCGGCGGACATATCGAGCTCGTTGGCGGCGACGATGGAGTCGACACCGTTGCGCAGCGCTGCGGCCATGGCGCGCACGGCCTCCTGGCGCTGCTCGTCGCTCGCCGTGGCAAGCGAGGCCGACGCCGCCTTGGCGGCAACGGCAAGATCGTGGACATACGTGGCTATATCGACCGACATGGGCGGCCCTTTCTCCTAGAAGTTTGCAACCATGGTAGCCGATTTGCGCATGACCTCACCTGCGGCGGTAGAATTGGTCAACCCGAAACACCGCAACGAACGGAAGCATCACATGGCGTTCATCACTTCGTACCACGTCCCCGGCCTGTATGTCGAGGACCACAGCATCGATGTCCCCCTTGACTGGCGCGGCCTGGAGCCCATGCTCCTGGCCGTCGGCAGCACCATGCGCCGCGGCGGCGCCATGCCGGCGCCCATCGCCGGCGCGTCCGAGAGCATCAAGCTCTTCTACCGCGTGGTTTGCGCACCCGACCGCATCAACGACGATCTGCCGCTGCTCCTGTTTTTGCAGGGCGGCCCCGGCGGCGAGAGCCCGCGTCCGTTGTCGCCCACAAGCGATGGCTGGATCGAGGAGGCCGTCAAGCACTTCCGCGTGGTCCTGCCCGACCAGCGCGGCACCGGACGCAGCAGCTGCGTGGACGGACGCACGATCGCGGCCTTGGGCGAGCGCGCCGAGGCAGCCGGCGTCGATGCGGCCCGCTCGCAGGCGGACTTCCTCAAGCGCCACCTCGCCAGCTCCATCGTGCGCGATTTTGAGTACCTGCGCCTGGTGGGCTTTGGCGGCAAGCCCTGGGTCACACTCGGGCAGAGCTACGGCGGTTTTTTGACGCTGAGCTACCTGTCGCTCTTCCCCGAGGGCGTGGCGGCAAGCTTTACCTGCGGCGGCATTCCGCATGTGCCGGCGAGCGCCAGCGAGGTCTACACGCACACCTTCCCGCGCATGGCCGCCAAGACGCAGCAGTATTACGACCGCTACCCCGCTGACGTCGAGCGCGTGGCAGCCCTGGCCGATGCGCTCGAGGCTCAGAAGCCCGTGCTGCCCGACGGCTCGCCGATGACGGTCGAGCGCCTGCAGCTCATGGGCAGCGACTTTGGCATGAAGCCGAGCTTTGAGCGCATGCATTGGATTATCGATCATGCTTTTGTTGACGGCGACGGCACGCTGACCTGCGGTGCCTCGGTATCTGACAGCTTTTTGATGCGCGCCTTCGAGCGCACCAACACACTCACGAATCCGCTGTACTGGACGCTTCAGGAGTTCATCTACGCCGACGGCGACACCATGCCCATTCGCTGGGCCGCGGCAGAAGAGAAGGCACACCGTGCCGAGTTCGACACGCTAGCGCGCCCGCTCATGTTTACCGGCGAGGCCATGTTCCCGTGGATGTTTGAGCAGATGCCCGAACTTAAGCCCTTCAAGCCGGCGATGGATCTGCTGATGGAAGACACCAGCTGGGACAAGATCTACGACCCGCAGCGACTGGCGTGCAACGAGGTGCCCCTGCAGGCCGCAGTGTATTTCGACGACATGTACGTCGATTCGGGCCTGCAGCTCGATACGCTCAGCCGCGTGGGCAACTCGCATGCCTGGGTGACCAACGAGTTCGAGCACGACGGTCTACACGGCGGCGTGGTGTTCAAGCACCTCTTCAACGAAGCCCTCAACCGCGGAGACCTGCGCCGGATCTTCTAGCAAAGGAGTGTCCCCGCCTGCCGGCACAAAAGGAACGTCCCCAAGTGCCGGCACGAAAAAGACAGCGCTGCGGGAAACGATCCGCAGCGCTGTCTTTCTTTATGCAAATACGATCAAGTTATCCCTGTGTATCGCGGGCTTCTCGGCCAGGTCTGCGAGCAGGCGGTTGCTGGCAATCTGGTCCTGGCGGCGGCCGGCGGCAAGCTCCAGCACGTCCGAATCGGCCTCGGCGATACCACGGGCGACAACCATGCCGCTCGGGTCGCACACGTCGAGCACATCGCCCTCGGCAAACGCGCCATCGACCTCGCGAATACCAACCGCAAGCAAGGAAGAACCACGGCTAACCAGCGCCTTCGCAGCACCATCATCGACCGTCACCGAGCCATGTGCCTTGTCACCCAGTGCGATCCACAGCTTGCGGGGCGCGATGTCCAGGCGCTCCGCCGGCGGATCGAACAGCGTACCCACGCTCTCGCCGCGGGCCAGACGCACGAGCGCATCGGGCTCCTCGCCCGAGCAAATCACGCTCTGAATGCCCGCCGTCATGAGAATGCGGCTCGCGCGAATCTTGGTGATCATGCCGCCCGTACCCACCGATGTGGAAGAATCGCCCGCCGAGGCGATAATCTTGGCATCGATCTTATGCACGACCGGGATAAACTCGGCCGTCGGATCCTCATGCGGATTGGCGGTGTAGAGGCCATCGATGTCCGAGAGCGTCACGCACAGATCGGCAGAAACCAGGCAGCTCACAAGCGCCGCCAGCGTGTCGTTGTCGCCGAACTTGATCTCATCGACGGTAACGGTATCGTTCTCGTTGACGACCGGCACCACGCCCAGCTCCACCAGGCGCAGCAGGGCGTCGCGCGCGTGCAGGTAGGACGTGCGGCGGGCCGTATCGTGGCGCGTGAGCAGCACGAGCGAGGTGAGCAGGTCGCGCGCATGAAACTCCTCGTCGTAGGCCGACGAGATGATGCACTGACCGGCCGAGGCGCAGGCCTGTAAGCTCGGAAGGTCGCCGACCGGCTTGCGGTCGAAGCCCAACACGGGATAGCCACAGGCGATAGCGCCCGAGCTCACCACGACCAGACGCCAGCCGAGCTTGCGCAGCGCTGCGGCCTGATCGGCAAGCCCGCCGATAAAGGAGCGGTTTACCTTGCCATCGGCGCCCACCACCGTGGACGAACCGATCTTTACCACCATCGTTTTATAAGAAGTCGTCATACGTCAAACCAATCAACTGTTCAGCGAACGGCCGAGCTGGCGGCCAGGGAAGCGTGACTCGCCCCTACCGCCCAAGGAATTAGTGAGCCCAGGGAAAGGCAGAAGCCGCGGCCATGTTCTTGCGCACGAGCTCGTCGCGCACCTGAGCCAGGCCCTGCTCCATGCCCACCACATAGGTCTGCGGGTACAGGAAGCGCTTGAAAGCTGCGTCCAGATGATCGAGTGCCCAAGCACAGCGCTCGCGCGCGTCCTGGATGCTCTCACGCGGAGCCACCGCACTGCCATCGCGCACGATCGGCACCAGCAGCTCGCGATACTCAAGTTCGGACACGTCGGTCACTAGGGCGGCATCATTCACGGCCACGAGGGTATTGCCGCGCGCGGCGCCCTCCCCCGCCAGATGGTCCTCGTCGTAGATCATATCGCAGACCGGGCCGCCAAAGCCGTCGTAATAACGGCGTACGCGTTGCACACCCGGGATCGTGCGCTTGTAGGGCTGCTCGGAGAGCTTGACCACTGGCGTCCACGGGTCCGTCTCACTCGCACGGCGGGCGGCGAGCTTGTACACGCCGCCCAGCGCAGGCTGATCGTAGCAGGTCGCGAGTTTGGTGCCCACGCCAAAGCTGTCGATGGGCGCGCCCTGGTCGAGCAGGGACTGAATCGTGTACTCATCCAAATCGTTAGAAACCGAGATCCCCACATAGGGCAGGCCCTCGGCATCAAAACGGCCGCGCACATACTTTGAGAGCTTGGCGAGGTCGCCGGAGTCGATGCGAATGGCCGACAGGCGCTCGCCCACCGCTTCCATCTCCTTGGCAACCGTAATGGCATGTTCACAGCCCTCGCGCACGTCATAGGTGTCGATGAGCAGCGTGCAGTTCTTGGGGCTCGACTTGGCAAAGGCGCGGAAGGCCTCGAGCTCGGAATCGAAGCTCATCACCCAGCTATGCGCATGCGTGCCAAAGACGGGAATGCCGTAGCGGCGCCCGGCAAGCACGTTGGACGTAGACGAGCAGCCCGCCACGTAGCTCGCGCGCGCAACAGCCAGGCCGCCATCGGGACCCTGGGCGCGACGCAGACCAAACTCGGCAACGGGACGGCCGTCCGCCGCCAGCACCACGCGCGCCGTCTTGGTAGCGACAAGCGTCTGGAAGCCGACAATGTTGAGCAGCGCCGTCTCGAGCAGCTGGCACTCCAGCGCGGGACCGGTGACGCGAACCATGGGTTCGCGCGGAAAGACGAGCTCGCCCTCGGGGACGGCGTCGATGTTTACATGCGCACGAAAATCGCGCAGGTAGTCGAGGAATGCAGGCTTGAACATCGCGCCGCCGGCCGGGGCCTGGAGTGAGGCGAGGTAGTCGATATCCTCGGGCGTAAAGCGCAGGTTCTCGACAAGCTCGGGCAGCTCGGCGGTGCCGCACATGACGGCATAGGCGCTGCCAAAGGGATGGTCACGGTAAAACGCGGTAAAACAACCCTGCTCATTGGCCTTGCCGCTCTCCCACAGGCCCTGGGCCATAGTGAGCTCGTACAGATCGGTGAGCATTGCAATGTCGGTGGGATGCGAGATGTCGGTCAAAGCCATGGGGCGACCTTTCGGATGCGTTGTGCAGAGGTTGAGGGTTGGAAAAGGGCAGAGTGTTCGGGCATGGCACCCAGCGCGAATGGGCTAGAGCAGGCCCATGCTGGTCAGGATCGTGTAGCCCATAAAGATGACAAACGCGATGAGGGCAAGGACAATGATGATTTTTTGAGCCGGCGCCATGCCAGGGATCTCGTTCTCGCCCGTAGGCTCCTTGGAGGTAACCATGCGCTGGGCAAAGGTCATCTCGTCACGGCTCGGCTTGGGCTCGACGGACTTGGAACGAGCGACCTTTTTAGGCTGAGGTTTAGGTGCGGTGGGCGAGGGCTTCGCGGCGGCGGGCTTGGGCGCGGGGGCGACGTTCGCGGCGGCCTCCTCGGCCTTCTCGCGCTCGGCACGCAGGGCGGCCAGCTCCTCACGCTCGCGGCGTGCCTCTTCCTGGGCCTCGCGGCGAGCTTTCTCGGCGCGGAGCTCTTCCAACTCGGCGCGTTCCTCGGCAGACAGTGGTTGGGACTCAAGCTTGGCCATGGTACAGCCCTTTCTTTTAAAAAAAGCCGCCGACACAATGTCAGCGGCTTATCAAATCCAAGGGTGGAGACGAAGGGAGTCGAACCCTCGGCCTCTGCCATGCGACGGCAGCGCTCTCCCAACTGAGCTACGTCCCCAGGACAAGTTGATATTTTACCTACGGCTCGCCAACTGTCAACGCCCAATACCCAGTCTTTTTGGGACGCGGCTGTTTTAGCTACCCCGACAGACAACGCGAACGGTTTGGTCGAACAGCGGCAGGGGTAGCTAAAACAGCCCCGTCCCAAAAAGACTACTCAAAGAGCCTCGTCCCAGATTAGCTGGTTTGAGCACTAGTAAGAACACCGGTGGTATCGAACGCCGGGGTAAAGCTCTCGTCTACCGCGCCGCCTTCTTGCCAAAACATCGTCGTAAAGCCCAGGTCGTCGGCATGGTCGAGCACCTGCTCGTACTCCTCGCGCGTCACGGCGCGCGCCAGGTCGCCGCCTTGTTCGCGCATGAGGGCATTGGGCGTGTACTGGTTCATGACCGAGATCGGCACGTCGCCCACCGTCTGCCACACCAGGTCCAACACGCGGCACGAATCGTCCGCATGCCCCGGCAGCACCAGATGACGCACGATTATGCCGCGCCTCATGAGCCCGTCCTCGTCTACCAGCTCTCCCCCGCGGCGCTCAATCTCGCGCGCCATCTGGGCCAGACCCGACACGGCCACGCGCGGGTAGTCCTTAATATGAGAAAGCGACTGAGCAAGCCCGGCATCGGCATATTTAAAGTCCGTAAGCCACACGTCGACCAGGTCGCCCAGCGCCGCCACGGCACTCGCGCGCTCGTAACCACTCGTGTTGTAGACAATTGGGATGACCAACCCGCGCGTCCGTGCCGCGGCAATCGCGGCGGGCAACAGGTGCGCATAGTGCGTCGCCGTCACCAGGTTGATGTTATTGGCGCCCTGGTCCTGCAGCTCCAGCATAATCTCGACCAAAC
Organism: uncultured Collinsella sp.; assembly: GCA_959599615.1. GTDB lineage: Bacteria > Actinomycetota > Coriobacteriia > Coriobacteriales > Coriobacteriaceae > Collinsella. Next base: position 6,628 of record CAUGKA010000084.1, read on the forward strand.
GCTCGGGCAAAATCTCAAGACCGAAATTGCCCGTCGAGATCTCGTGGTTTTGGCAGTAGATACATTTGAGCGAACAGCCGCTAAAGAAAATCGTACCCGAGCCGGCCTCGCCCGAAATGGGCGGCTCCTCCCACATATGGAGCGCCGCGCGGGCGACCTTAAGCGTGTTGTCGGCGCCGCACACGCCACGCGCGCCCTCGTCGCGCGCCGCACCGCAACGGCGCGGACACAAATGGCAGGCGGGCGAAAAAAGTTCGGTCAACGACGTCGGCATAAAAACATGCTCCAAAACAATGATTCAGCAGCTCAAACGTAAAGGGACCAACCGCACAGACGGCTCGAGCCCAAGGCGCCGTAATCGTCCGACACGATTTTTGTAATGTCAAGACTGGAATCGATAAAGTGCCGCTTTATGATGTAGGTATTCCGCCCCCCGCGGAGCAACTGGGTGAACCGTCGCGTTTATTTAGGGAGCCCACACAGTCGTACCTAGTACAGGTATCCTTCGTTGTTAAGGACGCTGGAACAGTCGATGAGGGCACCCACCTGTTTTAGGTGGGTTCATTTTCGTAACGTGGGGGGTGGTTTTCATTTGCCGAAAACCACCATTACAGCCCATATCCCATATGGATCCCCGCCGGTATCCCGACAAGCCATCGACAACATCCCAATATCTGGTAAGCGCGTGATTATCGCTGCATGCAATTCCATGCACCCCCCGTGGTCGAGTATCATGGTTCGGCTATGCCCTTTGCGCATGGCGTTCTTCTGACCTTTTCCTTCGACGCTTGGCGGTTTTTAGATTCATGGCTTCATCCCCGAGCTACATTCCGTACCTATGCGTGGCAGCGGCGGCCTTTATCACGACCTTCCTCATGGTGCCCCTGGTCAAGCGCTTGGCAATTAAGCTCGACGCCGTCGACTATCCTTCCAAGCGCCGCATCAACACCAAGCCCATCCCGCGTTTGGGCGGAACGGCGGTGTTTTTGGGCCTGGTCGTTGCCTGCATTGTGCAAATCCTAGGCACCTGGCACCTAGGCTGGCCGCCCGTCCTGGTGCCGCACCCGCGCCTTCACATTAGCTATCCCATGCTGGCGCTCTCCTTTACCGTCATCTTTGCGACCGGCGCTATCGACGACGTCATCCAGCTCAAGCCCAAGCAAAAGCTGGCCGGACAGGTCCTCGCCGCGCTCATCGCCTGCGTGGGTGGCCTGCGCATCGGCGTCATCGTCAACCCGTTTGCCCCCGGCGAAATCATGCTCGGATGGCTCACCTACCCCATCACCGTGATCTATCTGGTGGCATTCACCAACATCATTAACCTCATCGACGGCCTCGACGGCTTGGCCACGGGCATCTGCGGCATCGCGTCGTTCACCATGTTTTCGATGGCCGTTCTCTCAGGCCGCATCGACGCCGCCGCGCTCTCCATTGCGCTCTTTGGCGCCTGCCTGGCCTTTTTGCGATACAACTTCCACCCCGCAAGCATCTTCTTGGGCGACTCGGGGTCGCTGCTTCTGGGCTTTGCGCTGGGCTCCATCTCGCTACTCAACGT
>CAUGKA010000085.1 GCA_959599615.1 uncultured Collinsella sp.
ACCGCAGGAAGCTTGGATACGCCTAGGCGCGGTCCAAGAAATCGTCCGCACCCCCTTATGGGCCAGTTTAGTCCGTATTTCACCGCAACGGATGAAGGGTCGGTTAGGCGCGCTCGATGAAGGCCTTGTAGCCGCGATAGGCCTCGTAGATATCGGCCTTGTTGGCGACCTCCCACAGGGCGTGCATGGACAGGACGGCAACGCCGGAGTCGATGACGTTCATGCCATACTCGGCCATGATGTAGGCGATGGTGCCGCCGCCACCCGCGTTGACGCGGCCGAGCTCGCAGGTCTGGAAGTCCACGCCTGCCTCGTCCATGATGTCGCGGATGAGGGCCACATACTCGGCGTCGGCGTCGTTGGAGCCGCCCTTGCCACGGCTGCCCGTGTATTTGTTAAAGCACAGGCCGCGACCCATAAAGGCGGCGTTCTTGGTCTCGAACTTGCCGGCGTAGCCCGGGTCAAAGCCGGCGGACACGTCAGAGGAGAGCATGCGGCTGCGGGCGAGTGCGCGGCGCAGGGCCAGCGGGCTGCTCTCGCCGGCGAGCGTCATGATCTCGGCGACGGTGTTCTCGAAGAAACGGCTCGTCATGCCGGTGGCGCCCACGGAGCCGATCTCCTCCTTGTCGACGATGAGCGTGATACTCGTACGCTCGACGTCTGCCACGTTGATCTGGGCGAGCATGGAGGGGTAAGCGCAGACGCGGTCGTCGTGGCCATAGCCCAGAATCATGGAGCGGTCGAGGCCCATGTCACGGGCGGGGCCGGCGGGCACGACCTCGATCTCGGCGGAGAGGAAGTCCTCCTCCTCGACGTCGTACTGCTCCTTGAGGATATCCAGGAACATCTGCTTGACGGGCTCCTTGGGAGCGTCCTTGTCGTCCTCGTCAAACTTGACGGGGCGGCCGCCCACGATCACGTCGAGGATCTCGGCGTCGACGGCGTCCTTGGCGGGCTTGGCCATCTGCTCGCTCGAGAGGTGGATCAGCAGGTCGGAGATGGTAAAGACCGGGTCGTCGGCCTTGTCACCGATGTTGATGTCGACGGTGGTGCCGTCCTTTTTGCAGATGACGCCCACGAGTGCGAGCGGGGAAGCGACCCAGTGGTAGCTCTTGACGCCGCCATAGTAGTGCGTGTCGAGATAAGCCATGTCGCCGGCCTCGAAGGCGGGGTTCTGCTTGAGGTCCAGGCGCGGCGAGTCCACGTGGGCGCCCAGGATGTTAAAGCCCTGCTCGAGCGGGGCGGTGCCCAGGTTGACGAGCATGAGGTCCTTGCCGTGATTGGCGGCGTACACCTTGTCGCCGGCCTTGAGCGCGCGGCCCTCGGCGATCACGGTCTCCAGATTGACGTAGCCCGCCTCCTCGGCCATCTTGATACCGGCCTTGACGCACAGGCGCTCGGTCTTGTTCTCACTCAAAAACTGCTTATAGCCGCGGCAAAGCTCCTCGAGCTCCTCGATCTGCTGTGGCGTGTACTTTTTCCATGCGCTGGGACGCTCCATGACGCAGGCTCCTTTCGGATCGATCGTGCTGGTTGATGTACCGTGAGCCATCGTATCACGCGCGGGCCCGCGGCGGCAGGGAAGCCTGATGTGCGGTGGCCGCGGGGCGGGGAGCGTGTAAACTGGTGTGAGCAAACCGTGCCCAGCCCAAAGCGAGGTATTCAATATGTCTGAAAAGCGCCGTACCTTTGCCGTCATCGACGGCAACTCGCTCATGCATCGCGCCTTCCACGCCGTGCCGCCGACCATGAACGCGCCGGACGGTCGCCCCACCAACGCGATCTTTGGTTTTCTGAACATGTTCCTCAAGATGATCGATGCCTTTAATCCCGACGGCGTTGTCGTGGCGTTTGACAAGGGCAAGCCGCGCGTGCGTATGGAGATGCTGCCGCAGTACAAGGCGCAGCGCCCGCCCATGGACCCCGACCTGCACGCGCAGTTCCCCATGATCAAGGAGCTGCTCGCCGCGCTCAACGTGCCCATTTTGCAGTCCGAGGGCTGGGAAGGCGACGATATCCTGGGAACCATGGCGCGCCTGGGCGAGGAGGCCGGCTGCGACATGCTGCTGGTGACCGGCGACCGCGACATGTATCAGCTCGTGACCGAGCACGTCAACGTGGTCTCGACTCGCAAGGGCCTGTCCGACGTGGCGATCATGACGCCCGAGAGCGTGGACGACCTGTATCACGGCATCACGCCGGCGCTCGTGCCCGATTTTTACGGTCTGAAGGGCGATACGTCGGACAACATTCCCGGCGTACCGGGCATCGGCCCCAAAAAGGCGAGTGCGCTCATCGCGCAGTACGGCAGCCTTGACGAGGTCATCGCGCATGCTGACGAGGTCAAGGGCAAGATGGGAGAAAACCTGCGCGCACACATCGACGACGCGCTGCTGAGCCGTAAGGTGGCGACCATCCGCACCGATGCACCCGTTGAGCTCGATTTTGAGGCGACGTCCTTCCCGGCGTTTTCCGCCGATGAGGTTTCCGCGGCGCTGGGCACGCTTGGTATCACCGCCATACAGAACCGTTTCTTGGCGCTGATCGGCGGCGAGGGCGGGGCAGCTGCCAGCACGTTTGAGATTCCCGCCGTTTTGCGCGCAGCCGCCGGCGATGCTGGCGCGCTTGGTGCCGTTGCGGCTGAGGTCTCCCGCGTGATTGATGCCGGCGAGTGGGTCGCCGCCGTGGTGGACGATGACAAGGAAGAGGGCGCGCTCTTTGGGCTGACGCGCACGCTGTGGTTGGCGACGTCCAAGGGCCTGTTTGCGCTCGAGGAGGGCGACAGCGGTGCGGCGGCTGAGGTTGAGGGCTTCAACTTCGCCCACGGCGTGATTGCCGGCGTGCTCGCGCGTCTGTTTATGGAAGGCCGTGTGGCGAGCCCGGATATGAAGGCGCTTCTGCATGAGCTTTCGCCCATCGATTCTTCTGAGCTCGAGCTCATGGATCCGCTGGCAGTCGATTCCACGCGCATCTTCGATACCGTTGTTGCCGCCTACCTGTTGGATTCCGACCGCTCCGAGTTTGACGAGGTGTATCTGGCCGATACGTATCTGCAGATGGCGCTGCCTGCGGCGCGCGGCGCAGAGGGTGCTGGCGAGGACGCTCCTGCGCCCGCCGCTCGCACGGCGGCCTTGACGCTGGCGCTGGTCGCACCGCTGCGCGACCGCATGGCCCGCGAGAACGCCGCCAACGTGTTCGATGGGATCGAGATGCCGCTCGTGCCGGTGCTTGCCAAGATGGAGCGCGCGGGCATGCTCGTGGACCCCGACCGCCTGCACAGTCTGTCCGAGGGCCTGGCGACCCAGATTGCCGATGTCGAGCGCAGCATTCGCGACCTGGCCGGCGACGAGACCTTTAACATCGGCAGCCCCATGCAACTCTCGCACGTGCTGTTTGATGTTATGGGACTTCCGACCAAGGGCCTCAAAAAGACCAAGCGCGGCTACTATTCGACCAACGCCAAGGTGCTGAGCGACCTTGCCCGCGACCACGAGATCGTGCGCCTGATTTTGGACTGGCGTGAGAAGTCCAAGATTAAGTCGACCTATCTGGACACGCTGGGCCCGCTGCGCCGTGGTGACGGGCGTGTGCACACCACGTACAACCAGACCATCACCGCGACGGGGCGTTTGTCTTCGAGCGACCCCAATCTGCAAAACATTCCGACGCGCTCGGAGCTGGGGCGTACCGTCAAGACGGCGTTCTCGGCGGGCGAGGGCAGCGTCTTTTTGGCGGTGGACTACTCGCAGATCGAGCTGCGCCTGCTCGCGCATCTTTCGGGTGACGAGCACCTGGTGCGCGCCTTCAACGAGGGCGAGGACTTCCATGCCGAGACGGCCGCGCGCGTATTTGGCGTGCCGGTGTCCGAGGTGACACCCGACCTGCGTAGCCGCGCCAAGGCCGTGAACTTTGGCATCGTGTACGGTCAGCAGGCCTATGGTCTGTCGCAGTCGCTGCACATCTCGATGGCCGAGGCGCGCGATATGATCGATCGCTACTACGAGGCCTACCCGGGCGTGCGCACGTTCCTCGACAATGTGGTGGCGCGAGCCAAGCAGACGGGCTATGCCGAGACCATGTATGGCCGCAGACGCCATATTCCCGAGCTCAAGGCCAAAAACCCACAGCTCCGCGGCTTTGGTGAGCGCACGGCCATGAACCACCCCATGCAGGGCACCGCCGCCGACATCATCAAGATCGCCATGGCCCGCGTAAGCCGCCGCCTGGAAGAAGAGGGTTTTGCCGCCCACATGATCTTGCAGGTACACGACGAACTGGACTTTGAGTGCCCCGTCAACGAAGTCGAGCGCCTAACCACCATGGTCCGCGACGTCATGGAACACGTCGTAGACCTCCGCGTACCGTTGATCGCCGAAGCCAGCACCGGCATAACCTGGGCCGACGCGAAATAGGGAAGCACTCCGTAAGGCAAGCTCGCCCAAGACGCAAGCCCCCACATACTTAAGATTTGGGACAAACACTACTGATTAATTTGTCCCACAGTAACCAAAACAGAGGGGAGCCCCTTCCAACAAGGAGCTCCCCTCTGCTCAAATCATTTCAGCTAAGTATCTAGACACTCAAGACGTCATCTTGGCGCCCGGCCAGGCCCGATGGGACGGCTACCGAGCCGCCAGGATGGCGTCGATGAGCGTCAGCACGCCCCCGTCGTTGTTGCTCGGAATACGCCATTTGGCGTGCGCGTTCATGTGCTCCTCGGCATTATCCACGATAAAGCTATGCCCGACGCGCTCCAGCATGGGGATATCGTTGTAGGTATCGCCCACGGCAGCGGCGTCGGCGATATCGATGCCCAGGTGCTCGCACAGGTGCGCGACGCCGGCGCCCTTGTCGACGCCCAGGTTCATAAAGTCGATCCACTCGCGCCCGGCGTTGGTGACGTAGAGCTGATCCGAGAACGCGGGGTTATAGGTCTCGCGGAACGCGGGCTCGGCATCGTAGGCGGGGAAAAAGATCGAGATCTTATTGGACTCGATATCAAGGCCCTCAAAGGTGTCGACGTAGTTGATTGTGTTGTAGTAGACGCTGATCTCGTCGTGGTATTGATGGTCGCGGGCGAGCACATAGAACTCGTCGTAGCAGCACAGGACGGGAACGGCGCGCGGGTCCTCCGAGGCACGAGCAAGCACCTGCTGATACAGCGCCACATCGATGTTGCTCTTATAGATATAGCTGCCGCGATAGATGACGCAGGCTCCGTTGTCGGGACAAAAAGCAAGGCGGTTCTTAATGCTCTCGAACATTTCCTCGAGTTTGGGGGCGGGGCGTCCGCTGGCGGGGCAGAATACGATGCCGGCGTCGGCGAGCTTGTCCAGGCGCTCATCAAGACCCTGCGGCAACACGCGCTCGTCGGTGAGCAGCGTCTTGTCCATGTCGACGGCGATGAGTTTAATGTTGCCGATGTTAGCGTCTGATTCATAAGTCTGCATAAATGCGCCTTTCCGTTTCCAGATTGTTTCGGGCGTAATGACCCTCTGCTATGTAATCGAGCGTATTTTCGCAGGAATGGTGCGTACTTGCACTGCAATTCACAAACTAATGAAAAAACTTTTCAGAAATTTGAATTTGTCGCTTGTACAGCAGGCACTTTAGCGTAATATAGCGACCATCGAAAACGGAGACGGCAAAAGCACCGCTTACCGAGGAAAAGGTACCGTTTGCGATATTAGAATTGCGCCCGGCGATAGGTGAAAGGAGAGGCAGATGCAGTTCGTAAAGATCATCACCACTGCAGACAATGCCATCCGACGCCAGCGCGCAATTTCCCGACGACGATAACAATCGTCTCTGTCCGCATGGGGCGAATTGCCTCAACAGAGTCATTTTGAGGTCGTTGGGTTTTAGCACGACATTGCTGCATGTTTCTAGGGCATGTATGTGCTGATTTTTGCTATTTAACCTGATATTGCACGGTATATGACCTTGAAATGACTTGCAACTGACCGATGTTCTAATTAGCTACCAAGGGCGAAAGGAAACAGCCATGAGCAAGGAAAAAGTCATTCTCGCATATTCCGGTGGTCTTGATACATCCGTATGTGTCAAGTGGCTCCAGGACGAGAAGAATCTCGATGTCGTTTGCGTCTGCGGCAACGTGGGCCAGGAGGAGACCGGCTTGGATGCCAAGAAGCAGAAGGCGCTTGACCTGGGCGTTCTCGATTGCCAGGTGCTCGACCTGCGCGACGAGTTCTCCGATGAGTTCCTGACCAAGGCCATCGCCGCAAACTCCATGTACGAGAATAAGTACCCGCTGCTCTCCGCCCTGTCTCGCCCGCTGCTCGCCAAGAAGCTCGTCGAGGTCGCTCACGAGTTTGGCGCGACCTACGTCGCCCACGGCTGCACCGGCAAGGGTAACGACCAGGTTCGTTTTGAGGCTGCCGTCAAGGCCCTCGACCCCGAGCTTAAGGTTATCGCTCCGGTTCGCGAGTGGGACCTGAAGTGTCGTCCCGACGAGGTCGCCTATGCTCACGCCCACAACGTGCCGGTTCCCGAGGGTGCCAACGACAACCCCTATTCCATCGATGATAACCTGTGGGGTCGTGCCATCGAGTGCGGTCACCTGGAGGATCCCTGGAACGAGCCGCTCGACGACGCCTGGGTTATGACCAAGAACCCCGAGGACACGCCCGACACTCCGACTTACACCGAGATTGAGTTTGAGGCCGGCAAGCCCGTCGCCGTCGACGGCAAGAAGATGAAGCTCTCCGAGATCGTCATCGCCCTCAACAAGATCTCTGGTGACAACGGCTTTGGCCGTCTCGATCTGGTCGAGGACCGTCTAGTGGGCCTCAAGAGCCGCGAGTGCTATGAGGTTCCCGGCGCCCTGACGCTCATCACCGCCCACAAGGCGCTTGAGGACATTTGCGTCGAGGGCGACCTGCTCAAGGCCAAGATTAAGCTCGAGCAGGATTGGGCCACCGCCGTGTACAACGGCCAGTGGTACAGCCCGCTCAAAAACGCGCTCGATGCCTTTATGGCCGACACCCAGAAGTTCGTGACCGGCACCGTCCGTCTGAAGTTCTTTAAGGGCAACTGCCATGTCGTCGGCCGCAAGAGCCCGTTTAGCCTGTATGACTACGGTCTGGCTACCTACGACCGCGACACTACGTTTGACGAGAAGGCCAGCGCCGGCTTTATCGAGATCGATACGCTGTCGCTCAAGACGTGGGCTAAGGTCCAGGGCCCCAGCTCTGCTGCCGCCCAGGCCTAGCGCCTCCTTCCTTTGGTATCCGCGCGGCCCATCCGCGTGATACATAACGGGCGCATGGGGTCCCCACCTTTCGTTATGCTTGCTGACACTTCTTAACATCGGTGGCCCCTACGTTCCGCCCGCATATATGATGCCGCGTCTGCGGCTGAGTCCGAGCCCCGCCGGGGTTGTCCGGCGGGGCTCCTCCTATCAATTTGACGGCCCTGCGCCTATATATATGGGGAGTATCCATTATGTTCAATGCTATCGCGCATGCTTTACTTGCCCTCGCGCCCGAGTTCGATGCTGCAAAGGTCGAGGACGTTCCTATGAGCCTAAAGGCCTGGATCGATGGTTCGCAGGGCAACATTCGGAGGGAGACGTTGGGCGCCAAGTGCATGGCGCGTCACTTCTTTGCAAATTAGCTATATGGCCTCGCACATGGTGGGGAATATGCAAAACTAGCGGTTGAGAAATCGCTTTAGCGACAGGGCGCATTGCTTTGGGCGCTTGTTTTGGGATTTGATGAAAGGGGACGGTTCCATGGCTCTTTGGGGCGGTCGTTTTGAGGCAGGCGTGGCCGAGGTCACGCAGGAGTTTGGCGCGTCGTTGCCGGTTGACAAACATCTCTATAAGCAGGATATCGCCGGATCTAAGGCACATGCCAAGATGCTGGCGGCCCAGGGCATTATCAGCGCCGAGGACGAGCAGGCGATTGCCGAGGGCCTGACCGGAATCGAACAGGATATCGATGCCGGCAACTTCACCTTTGATATCAACGACGAGGACATTCATATGTCCATCGAAAGCGAGCTGACGCGTCGTATCGGCGAGGCTGGCAAGCGCTTGCATACTGGGCGTTCGCGCAACGACCAGGTGGCGACCGATACGCGCCTGGGCGTCAAGGCGCTGGCCAAGGAGCTCATGGAGGCCAATCTTGAGCT
>CAUGKA010000086.1 GCA_959599615.1 uncultured Collinsella sp.
CCCTGCCAGTCGTGACTGCTTGCGCGACCTCGGCCCATGCGGTGGGCGAGGCGTTCCGCGCCATCAAGCACGGCTATGCCGACGCGATCCTCGCGGGCGGCGCCGAGGCGGCCATTATCCCCGATGCCGTTGCAGGCTTTACGTCCTGCCGCGCATTGACCACCAACCCCGATCCTGCGACGGCTTGCCGCCCGTTCGATGCAGACCGCGACGGCTTTGTGATGGGCGAGGGCGCTTGCGTGCTGGTACTCGAGAGCATGGAACATGCGCAGGCGCGCGGTGCGCACATTTATGCCGAGGTCGTGGGCTACGGCAACACCGATGATGCTTATCACATCACGAGTCCCGATCCCGAGGCTGCCGGCATTGCCCGCGCGATATCGCTGGCGGTGGCCGAGGGCGACGTCAAGCCTTCCGAGGGTCTCTACATCAATGCCCACGGCACCTCGACCAAGCTTAATGATTCGTCCGAGACGGCGGGCATTAAGCGAGCGCTCGGCGAGGACGCGGCGCGCGCCGCACATGTCTCGTCGACCAAGTCGATGACGGGGCACATGATCGGTGCCACGGGGGCCATCGAGGTCATGGCCTGCGCCATGGCACTCGAGCAGGGCGTGGTGCCGCCGACCATTAACTACCACACGCCCGATTCCGCCTGCGATCTTGATTACACGCCCAATCGCGCGGTTCGCGCCGACCTTACCTGGGCGCTTTCGACCAACCTGGGCTTTGGCGGGCACAACGCCGCCATCGCGCTGCGTAGATATACGAGGAGCTAGAGCATGGATTCCAAAAGACTTGCCGAGATAGCCGATGTGATGGAGGACCGCGGCCTCACGCGCGTACGCGTTGAGGAGCCCGATGGCACCGCGGTCGAACTCGAGCGCGCGAGTGTGGCGCAGCCGGTTGCCGTGCCCATGCCTATGCCGAGCGCCATGGCCGCTCAAGTTGCAGCTCCCACAGTCGCGCCTGCCGCACCGGAACCCGCCACGCAGACACCTGCCGCCGCGCCGGAGCCCAAGGGCACCGAGGTGACTGCTCCCATGGTGGGCGTCTTCTATGCTGCCCCTGCGCCGGGCGACGAGCCGTTTGTGCACGTGGGCTCCAAGGTCAAGGCCGGCGAGACCCTCTGCATCATCGAGGCCATGAAGGTTCTCAACGAGGTGACGGCCGAGGCAGACGGTGAGGTGCTCGAGATCTGCGTGGCCGACGGCGACCTCGTGGAGTTTGGCAGCTGCCTCATGAGGATCGGATAGGTGATATCCATGAACAAAGAAGAGCTCAAGAAGCTGTTACCGCATCGCGAGCCGATGCTTTTGCTCGACGAAGCCGAGCTGGTGGGCGACGAGGCCCACGGCAAGATCACGATTACAGGCGACGAGTACTTTTTGCAGGGACATTTTCCGGGAAACCCGGTCGTTCCCGGCGTGATTCAGTGCGAGATGCTCGCCCAGAACTGCTGCGTGCTGCTGATGGGCGATGAGGAGGCGCGCGGCGCGACGCCGTTCTACACGAGTCTGGACAAGGTGCGCTTTAAGCGTCCGGTGCGCCCGGGCGACACGGTGGATCTAGTGTGCTCCATCACGCGTGCGCGCGGGCCGTTCCGCTTTGCGACGGGTACTGCGAGCGTCAACGGTGAGGTTTGCTGCCGCGCCGATATGTCCTTTGCACTCATGCACGAAAGTTAAGGAAGGCTCCATGTTCGACAAAGTGCTCATCGCCAACCGCGGCGAAGTCGCGGTCCGTGTTATCCGCGCGTGCCGCGATATGGGCATCAAGACCGTCGCCGTTTATTCCACGGCCGATGCGGACGCGCTACACGTGCAGCTTGCCGACGAGGCGTATTGCATCGGCGGCCCGCGTCTTGCCGAGAGCTACCTCAACGACGATGCCGTGCTCACCTGTGCCGTAAAGTCGGGAGCTAAGGCAATTCATCCCGGCTATGGCTTCTTTTCCGAGAAGGCGAGCTTCGTGCGCGACTGCGACAAGTTCGGTCTGGCGTTTGTCGGTCCTTCGGCCGAGGTGATCGACAGCATGGGCGACAAGGACGCCGCACGCCGAACGGCCGCTGCTGCGGGCGTGCCCATCGTGCCGGGCTGCGATTTGCTCAAAAGCCCCGAGGAGGCGACGGCCGAGGCCGAGCGCATCGGCTGCCCCGTGCTTATTAAGGCACGCGCGGGCGGCGGCGGTCGCGGTATTCGCAAGGTCGAGCGCGTGGAAGATGCGGCAAAGGCGTTCATCGAGGCGCGTGCCGAGGGCGAGGCCGTCTTTGGCGACGGCGAGTGCTACATGGAGAAGTTCGTTGCGCCGGCGCACCACGTTGAGGTGCAGATTATGGCCGATAAGCAGGGCCATGTGTTTTCGCTCGGCGAGCGCGAGTGCTCGGTTCAGCGTCGCAACCAAAAGCTGATCGAGGAGAGCCCCGCGCCGTGCCTCGACGGACACGACGACATTCGTGCTCGCATGCACAAGGCAGCGCGTGACTTGGCTCGTGCCGTCGGCTACGAAGGAGCCGGTACCATCGAGTTCCTGTATTCGGACGACGGCAATTTCTACTTTATGGAAATGAACACGCGCTTGCAGGTAGAGCATCCGGTTACAGAGTTTGTGACCGATACCGACTTGGTCAAGTGGCAGCTGCGCGTGGCAGCCGGCCAGCCTCTGCCCTTTGAGCGGGAGGACATGCCGGTCCGCAGCCACGCCATGGAGTGCCGCATCAATGCCGAAACGCCGGACCTTCTGCCGTCATGTGGAACGGTCACCGCGTTGCGTGTGCCGGGTGGTCCGCGCGTGCGCTGGGATTCCGCCATGTTTACCGGTGCGAAAGTTCCGCCGTACTACGACTCTATGCTCGGCAAGCTCATCGTGTGTGCGCCCACGCGTGACGGCGCTATTCGTAAGATGCGCTCGGCCCTGGGCGAGCTCGTGATTGAGGGCGTGAGCGAAAACAGCGAGCTTCAGCTCGACGTGCTGGCAAACGACGAGTTCTTGTCGGGCATGTATCACACCGATCTGATGGGGCATCTCTATGCTGATGAATAGAAAAGCGAAGACGGTCAACGTTCTCGAGGGGCCGATGACCGAGTCGTGCGCCGAGTTTCCTGCGCGCCACGTGTTTATCAAGTGCCCGGAGTGCCGTCGTGTGATCGATGAGGCGCGCCTGCACGACAACCTCGAGGTCTGCCCTCGTTGCGGCAAACACTTTCGCGTGAGCGGTCGCGCGCGCATGCGCATGACGGTCGACGAGGGCACGTTTGAGGAATGGGATGCCAATCTGGCGTCGGAGGACTTCCTCTCGTTTCCCGGTTATGCCGACAAGCTCAAGAGCGTGAGCGAGCGTTCGGGCGAGCGCGATGCCGTCGTGTGCGGTAGGGGTAAAATCTGCGGCTGCGATACCGCGCTCTTCTTTATGGACGCCAACTTTATGATGGGCTCGATGGGCTCCGTGGTGGGCGAGAAGATCTGTCGCACATTTGAGCGTGCGACCGAGCTGGGATTGCCGGTTGTCGGCTTTACCGTTTCGGGCGGCGCGCGCATGCAGGAGGGTGTGACGTCGCTTATGCAGATGGCCAAGATTTCTGCGGCGGTTAGGCGCCACAGCGAGGCGGGCGGTCTGTATGTCACGGTGCTCACCGACCCCACGACCGGAGGCGTAACCGCGAGCTTTGCCATGGAGGGCGATATTATCCTGGCCGAGCCCGATGCCCTGACGGCATTTGCCGGCCCGCGCGTGATCGAGCAGAACATGCACAAGCGCCTGCCCAAGGGATTCCAGCGCTCCGAGTTTTTGCTGGAGCACGGCTTTTGCGATGCCGTTGTTCCGCGTGGCGAGATTGCGCTCACGGTAGGCGAGCTGCTGGCGCTGCACGAAGGGCACGCGCCCGGCCTGGGGGCACCGCATGAGATCGTGCATACGGGTCGCCGCGGCAAAAAGCTGGGACACTTGTTTAAGCGCTCGCCGGCACCAAAAACCGCGCTCGAGATTGTCAAGCAGACCCGCTCGGCAGATCGCGCCACGGCAGGCGAGATGATCTCGCTGGGCCTGGATGGATTTGTGGAGCTGCACGGCGACCGCTACTTTGGCGACGACGCCGCCGTGGTGGCTGGCATTGGCTGGAAAGACGGGCGACCCGTGACGGTTATCGCCATCGAGCGCGGCACCACGACCAAAGAGCGCATGCGCCGCAACTTTGGCATGGCACATCCCGAGGGCTACCGCAAAGCGCGTCGCCTTATGCGCCAGGCCGAAAAGTTTGGTCGACCGGTTCTGTGCCTGGTCGATACTTCGGGCGCGTTTTGCGGCATCGGTGCCGAGGAGCGCGGCCAGGGTGAGGCGATTGCCCAGAATCTCATGGAGATGAGCGGCCTTAAGACGCCGATTGTCTCGGTGGTGACAGGCGAGGGCGGCTCTGGTGGCGCACTGGCACTGTCCGTGGCCGACCGCATCCTGATGCTCTCAAGCTCGGCCTATTCGGTCGTGAGCCCCGAGGCCTGTGCGTCGATCCTGTGGAAGGATACCGAGCGCGCGAATGAGGCCGCTGAGGCGCTTAAGCTCACGGCCCCCGATCTGTTGGCGCTCGGCATCATCGACGGCATTGTTGACGATAGGGGCCTGTCGCATGAGGAGATCGCCGGTGTCGTCATGTCCTCGGCATTTGATGCCTTCGATACGCTTGGGCAGCTCGACGACGCGACCCTCACAAACCTCCGCTACGAAAAGTACCGCGCAATCGGTCAGTACCGCACGATGTGACAAAGGGACAGTCCGCATGTCACATTGGGAAAGGCGTTCCATGTCACAAGTTTCTAACACCTCGTTTACAACGACGGTTTCATCAAACGCCATGGCCGTGGTGGACTATCTGTCCAAAAGCATGATGTCGGCGTTGCCGTTTATTGTCTGCGCGGCGCTGTTCCGCACCGTTGCCGTCATTATGGGCGAAGGCATGCTTGGTCTATGGCCTGCCGATTCCGAAATCTATCGCCTGTTTTACAGCTGGCTGTATAACGCTGGCTATTACTTTTTGCCCATCTATCTTGGTTGGGCCGCTGCCCGCCAGCTCGGTTGCTCGGAACAGCTGGGCATGATGCTGGGCGGCGTATTAATTGTGCCCGATCTGCTTAAGCTCGTTGATGCCGCATCGACGACGGGGGCATCGATGACTTTCGTGTATGGTCTACTTCCCGCGCCGGTCAACGATTACACGACGACTGTTATTCCGGTTCTCATCTCGGTGCCCGTGCTATGGCAGGTGGAGCGTTTCTTTAAGCGCACTATCCCTCAGGCTGTGGCGTTTTCTTTTGTACCGTTTGCAACCATGCTTGTCATGGTTCCGGTGTCGCTGTGTGTTACGGCGCCGGCAGGCAGCTATCTGGGCATGCTGTTGGGACAGCTTATGTTTATGCTTGGCAATTCCGGTGGCATCGTGTCGCTGCTCACGCTCATGGGGCTTGCCGCGGGCTGGGAGTTTCTTAAGATCGCGGGTGTCAGCAACGTTGTCCTATCGCTCGCCTATGCGCAGTTTATGAGTGTGGGAACGGATTCGTGCATCCTGATCGCCGCGACGATGGCAACGTTCGCCGTTTGGGGTATGCCCTTTGGCGCGTCGCTCCGCGTTGCGGATAAGGACGAGAAGGCGCTCATGCTGGGCTATTCAATCTCGGGTATTCTTGGCGGCGTAAGCGAGCCAGCGCTGTACGGATGCGGCTTTAAATATGGCAGGTGTCTGACGTGCATGGCCGTTGGCGGCGCCGTCGGAGGCCTTGTTGCGGCCGTAGGCCACGTTACGGCTTATACCATCGGTATGACGAATGTTCTTATGGTCATTGGCTTTGCCACGGGCGGCATCTCGAATCTGCTGTGGTGCTGCGCTGCCGGCGGCGCAGCATTTGCGGTGTCTGCGGCGCTGAGCTGCTGTTTTGGCGTGGTGCCGACAAAGATGCAGGCGGCAGAAGACGCAGCTGATTCGCTCGAAACAGTGGCGAGCGCTGCTGAAGCAAGCGCATAAATCTGTGCGACAAAAGGACGATTCCTTTGTTATATTCCAAGGCTGCGGCCCGTGTGGGCTGCGGCCTTTTTGTATCTGGAGGACAAAGTGGCTACACTACAATCCGTTTGAGCAATAGATATATAGGTAGTACCGTGGGGACTGATGAGGATGGTCGAGTGGATTGTTCGTCGTGCGCAGGGCGACCGTGCGCGCGTGGGAACGTTGACGGGCATAGTGTGTATTCTCGCCAATGTTGCGCTTTGCGCTGCGAAGGGTGCAATTGGCGTGCTGTCGGGATCGGTTTCGATTGTGGCGGACGCTATGAACAACCTGTCTGATGCCAGCTCGAACATCGTGAGCGTGCTTGGCTTTAAGCTGGCGGGCAAGCCGGCCGACCCCGAGCATCCTTACGGCCATGGCCGCTACGAGTATCTCTCGGGTCTGGTCGTGGCGGCGCTCGTGCTGCTGATCGGCCTTGAGCTTATCAAGTCCTCGGTTGAGCGCGTCATCCACCCCGAACCTGTCGAGTTCTCGCTTGCCCTGGTGGCAGTCTTGGTGCTTTCGATGATTGTTAAGCTCTGGATGGCGGCCCTCAACCAAAAACTCGGCGATCGCATTGAGTCCGAGACGCTGCATGCGACCGCGCAGGATTCCAAGAACGATGTTCTAGCCACGGGCGCCGTGTTGGCGTGCGCGATTGTTTCGCAGGTGACGCATATCAATCTAGATGCATGGGTCGGCCTTGCCGTTGGCGCCTATATTGGCTGGAGCGGCTTTGAACTCATCCAGGATACGATGAGCCCGCTTTTGGGCCAGGCGCCCGATCCTAAGCTGGTCAAGCACATTCGAGACAAAATCATGAGCTACCCCGGCGTTTTGGGCGTTCACGATTTGATGGTTCACGACTACGGCCCAGGCAGAAAGTTCGCAAGCGCTCACGCCGAGATGGCAGCCGAGGCCAGCCCGCTGGAAAGTCACGACACGCTCGACAACATTGAACAGGCATTTAGGAACGAAGACGGCATGATTGTCACGCTCCATTACGACCCCATCGTGACCGACGATCCAAAGGTGGCGAGCATGCGTCTGCGCATCAACGCTATGGCTCAAGAGATTGATAGCCGCCTCTCGATCCACGACCTACGCTGTGTTCCGGGCCCCACGCACACCAACGTGATCTTTGACTGCGTGCGTCCCTCGGATCTGCAGATGAGTGCCGAAGACTTAAAGCACGCGCTGGCACAACGGGTCGAATCGGAATATCCCAGGTCGATTGCCAAGATCGCGATCGACGAAGACTACGTAGGGCATACCCACGAGTAAGGCTGTGCCGGTAAAGCAAGTTATACAGAAGGGGAGAGCATGAAGCGTCTATATCTACTCCGCCACGGTCAGACGGAGTTTAACGTCAAAAAGCTGGTCCAGGGCCGCTGCGATTCACCGCTGACCGACCTGGGTCGTCAGCAAGCCGGGATGGCAGCCGCGTGGCTCAAAGCCCACAACGTCGTTCCCGACAAAGTGGTCTCTTCGCCCTTAGGCCGAGCCATGGACACGGCAAGTCTCGTCGCAACCGAACTCCTCGGCCGGGATGCAGCAGTCGAGCCCTGCGAAGGCATCATCGAGCGCAGCTACGGCACCTTCGAAGAAGGCCCCCACGACGCCCTACCAACCGACGTCTGGGATCCAGGCGAGGACTTGGTCCCCTTCGGAGGAGAAGGAAGCCGCGCGCTGCAAGAGCGCATGGTAGGCACCCTCACCAATCTCATGGGCTCTGAGGGCATCGAAACCCTTCTAGCAGTAAGCCACGGCAGCGCCAGCCGCCAATTCATCAAGGATGCAGCCCCAGAGGGCTTCGAGCTCCCAGCAAAACTCCCCAACTGCGCCATCATGATTTTTGATTTTGAAGAGTCCACGCCACAAGCAGAAGGCGAATCACATCAATGCAAGTTCACCCTCCAACAAATTGTGGATCCCCAACAAAGTCATTAGCCTGAGCGAGCAAGGTTTAGCAGACATCAACGTGGCGTTCCCGGTGTGCGGCGGAGGGGGCGGGCCTGAGACATATTAAGGTTGTCGCGAGTTCCGCACGAACA
>CAUGKA010000087.1 GCA_959599615.1 uncultured Collinsella sp.
AGCGCGCCGTGATGGACCGCATGGGTTACGACGAAGTGGCGCGTATCAGCGCCTATATCGACCCGGCACTTGCCCGCTCGGAATTGCGTCCCGCGGTGGAGGCGGCGCTCAATGTTGAGGAGCCGACCGATCTCGCGACGCCCGAGCGCGAGACCGTCATCGACGAGATTTTGGATGACGTGGTGGGCTTGGGGCCGTTGCAGCCGCTCATCGAGGACGACACCGTTACCGAGATCATGATCAACGGCTGCCGCTCGGCTTTCTTTGAACGCGGCGGCGTCTTGTACCCCATCGAGCATGCGTTTGAGGATGATGAGCAGATCCGTGTGCTTATCGACCGCATTATCTCGCCACTTGGCCGCCGTATCGACGAGCGCAGCCCCATCGTCAACGCCCGCCTCAAAACGGGCTATCGCGTCAACGCGGTGATTCCGCCTGTGGCGATTGACGGACCGATTCTCACCATCCGAAAGTTCTCGGACCGTATCTGCTCGCTGGACGAGCTCGTGGGGTTGGGATCGCTGCCGCTTTGGTATGCGCAGCTGCTGTCGTGTGCGGTGTCGCTGCGACAGGACCTGGCGGTTGCGGGAGGCACGGGATCTGGTAAGACCACCCTGCTCAACGCGTTGTCATGTGAGATTTCCACCGGCGAGCGCATCGTGACGATCGAGGACTCTGCCGAGCTCAAGTTTGCGCATCATCCGCACGTGGTGCGCTTAGAGGCGCGCGAGGCTTCAATTGAGGGCGAGGGCGCGGTGACGATCCGCGACCTGGTAACTAATGCCCTACGCATGCGCCCCGACCGCATCGTGGTGGGCGAGGTGCGCGGTGCCGAGTGCTGCGACATGTTGCAGGCCATGAACACGGGCCACGACGGGTCGCTCACCACACTTCATGCGGGTTCAGAACAGGAGACCGTGGTGCGTCTGACGTTGCTTGCACGTTATGGCATCGATCTGCCGAGCGAGCTCATCGAGGAGCAGATTGCCATGGCGCTCGACGGCATCGTGATGTCCGAGCGCCACGCCGATGGCAGGCGTTTCGTCTCCTCGTATTCGGGGGTGCGACGCGCCGCATCGGGTGGCGTAGAGCTCGAGCGCTATGTGACGTTCGATGCCGCCGAGCGCACCTGGACGCTTGACCGCGAGCCGCCGTTTATCGCAGAAGGCCTGCGGTCGGGGACGCTCACACAAGAGGAGGTGGACGAATGGAGATCACTGTGCCCCTCGTCGTAGGGGGCTTGGCAGGGCTTTCTGTCGCGACGGCGTGCGGAGTGGAACCTCGTGTGCCGCAGGTACCGCCGGCGGAGCTGGCACGTCAGGCGCTCGAGACGGTGGCAGAGAAGCTGCCGCGTGAGCTGGTGGAAAACCATCTGCTGAAAAAGATCGCCCGTTCGTGGGCATCGCTGGCTCCGGCGCATCGCCTTGGCCTCGTGATCGAAGATGCTTCGGGACGTTTGGCGTTTCTGCTGCTATCGAGCGGTGTCTGCTGCGTTTTACTAACGATGGTGTCGTTATCGCCCCTCGGATTTGCCTCGGGACTTGTTGCTCCGTTTGCCGTTGGTGCCGCTTGGGATGGCTTTGAGAGCCGGCGCGAGCAACACGATGCAGAAGAGGCAATGCCCGAGGCGTTTACCGCACTTTCCATGTCGCTTGCCTCGGGACATTCGCTGGCCCAGGGCATGCGCTTTGTGGGCGCTCATGCGCAAGAGCCAGTGCATACCGAGTTTTTGCGGGTGGCGGCGGCGATCGATTGCGGCATCTCGGCGACCGACGCGCTCGATGACTTGCTCGTGCGTATCGACGCCCCCGGTCTTTCGCTTGTGACCTTGGCGCTTAAGGTGTCTCAGCGCACCGGCGCTCCGCTTGCCGACTTACTGTCCGAGGCGTCGAGCATGGTGGGGGAGCGCATCGAGCTCAAGCGCCGCCTGGATGTTAAGACGTCGCAGGCTCGCATGTCTGCGCATATGGTCGCGGCGATGCCGGCGGGCATGTGCGCGGTGTTGGCGCTGCTTTCGGCAGATTTTCGTCGCGGTCTTGCGACGCCCGCCGGCGCGGGCGCTGTGGTGTTGGGTCTTGCCCTCAACGCCGTTGCCCTGGTGGTTATCCGGCGCATTATGCGGGTGGAGCTATGAGCGCCCCGGTTGCAGTTGCGGCTTGCCTGTGCGCCCTGAGTGTATTTGTCGCGACGGGTTTGGATCGGGCGGATGCACGCAAGATCGCAGGGGCCTGCAAGCGCGAGGCGGTGCTGGTCGCTGCCGCGGGTCGCTCGGTGGTCGATGCTCTGACCGCGCGAGTGAAGGGCGCGGTTGGAGCGGGCGGCCCGGCGCGAGTGTCGCTCGGCGAAGTTTCCGAGATGATCGATGTTGTGCGCTTGGGTCTTTCGGCCGGTCTTTCGTTTGATGCGGCGCTTGAGATTTTCTGCGCCAACCGCCGGTCAGTGCTGGCTCTTCGCCTTGAGCGCGCCTGCATGGCGTGGCAGGTGGGCGTGGGCACGCGTGAGGACGAGTTGTTGGCCGCCGCGCGCGACCTGGACGTGCGAGCGCTCGAGACCTTTGCCATCACGGTGGGGCAGGCGCTCGCCCTGGGTGCCCCACTTGCCGAGACGCTGGCCGCTCAAAGTCGCGAGATCCGTGCGGCTCATCGCGCCGCGGTCGAGCGCGAGATCGAGCGTGCGCCCGTCAAGCTGCTGATTCCCACCGGCACGCTCATCTTGCCGGCGTTGCTTCTGTCCATATTGGGCCCGCTGCTGGGAGCAGGCGGGATGATGTAGGGAGGAATACATGAACACGATGACTGACACTGCTGGCAAGGTGCAGGGCTGGGCGTTTTGCCGGGCGGCACATGTTCGTCAGCGCGCCAAGGAACTATTGCAGGAGGAGAGTGCGCAGGGTACCACCGAGTATGCCATCTTGGTCGGCGTGCTCGTGGTGATCGCGATTATCGCCATCGTCGCATTTAAGGGCAAGGTCCAAGATCTATGGAACGCTATCAGCGAGGGCATCAACAGCCTGTAGAGGGCGAGCGCCCCGTCGGGGTGCTGCTGGTGTTTGCTTGCCTGACCGTGGCGATAGCGGCGGTGCTTTGGGGGCTTAACGCCGCGCGGCAGCAGCGTCCTGGGACCGCCTCCGATTTGGGCTCAGATTCGGCGGTGGCGTCTCAAAAAGATGAGATGCGAGATGCGGACGATTCGGATGTCGCTGTCACGGCGCAAACCTTTCTGCGGACGCTCGACAAGCGGTCTGGCACTGCGACGGATTCGCCTGGGGGCAACGCGATTGTGGTCCGGCTTGCATGGTCCGAGGACCGACCGATGACCGAAGCGGCGGCGGATATGCTGCGTTCCTATCGCGAGGTACCCACGGCGCAACTTGCTCTGAGCGGCTATCTCGACATCAAGGGAAACGTGTGGGGCGCCATCGTGCGTGACGGACGCGGCTGGGTCGATATGGTGACGGTTGCTGCGGATACTGGCGATGCTTCGTGTCGTCTGCGCGCCGTGCGCCTGGTCCCGCAAACAATAAGCTCAAAGGAGGGGTCGTGAAATGCATGGCGTTCTGCGTGAGGAGGTTGCCCAGGCGACGGTCGAATACGCCATCGTCACGGTGGCGCTGTTATCGATCGTGCTGGCGATCGCGGGACTTTGGCCTGCCGGCACCGATGGGCGCTTGGCGGCGCTGGTTGAGCGGGCGGCATCCCATGGCGTTGCCTCGACGTCGGTTATCGACGCCGCTGCGGCCGCTAAGGACATCGCGTTGTATTGATGCCGCGCGCGAGGACCGGGCGCAGTCTACGGTCGAGGCCGCTTTTTTGCTGCCGACGTTTCTGACACTCATCCTTCTCGCGCTGCAACCGGTGTGCCTGCTCTATACGCGCGCGGTCATGGAGTCTGCCGCCGCCGAGACCGCGCGGCTCATGACCACGACGACGGCGGAGGACGACGATCTTAAGGAGTTCACCCGCCGCCGACTTGCCGCAGTGCCCAACGTTTCGATCTTTCATGCCGGCGGGCCGTTGTCGTGGGATATCGAGCTTGGCCGGGCCGGTGCGGGTGGCGTCTCGTCCGTGTCCGTTTCCGGCGAGGTCAAGCCGTTGCCTGTGATCGGTGCGTTTGCGCAGGCTATGGGTGGTACCGCCGAGGGCGGCTACGTTGAGCTCAAGGTCGATGTCTCGTATCAATCGCGTCCCGAATGGCTGGAGGGAGATTATGATTCGTGGATTGCTGCATGGGATTAGGCGCTGCCTGTTGCGGGTGACGCAAGGGTTTGCGGCCCGCCGTCGACCAGGCGCTCTCCGCAAACGAGGCGGCTTTATGGGTCGAGCCGGTATCGACCTGTTTATCGAAGACGGTGCCTACACCACGCTCTCCTCTGCGGTGGTTATCTTGGTGGTGCTCACGCTGCTGTTTTCGTCGACGGCGGCGATATGGAGCATGTCGCGTGCCGGGGATACCCAGGTGGCGGCCGATAGCGGCGCGCTGGCGGGTGCCAACGTAGTGTCGTCCTATCACACGGCTGCCACGGTGGTTGATGCGAGCATCTTGAGTCTGGGGCTGGCGGGGTTTGCCACGATCGGGACGGGCCTGGTCGCCATCCTCATCCCGGGTGCCGAACCAGTTGCCGGCAATATGGTCGACACCGGGATTGAGATCATTAAAACGCGCAACAAGTTTGCCAAAAGCGCATCGGAAGGCTTACAGAAAATCGAGACGGCTCTGCCGTATCTGATCGCCGCGCGTGCCACGCAGGCGGTGTCGGCGCAGGATACCGATAGTGTGACCTATACCGGTACGGCGCTTGCCGTGCCCAGGACATCCGAGTCTGATTTTGTTGCGCTCGAGGGTTCCGAGATCTCGACCGATGCCATTAAAGATGCGTCGGAAGATCTGGAGCGCGCGGCCGAGGAGCTACAAAAAGCATCGGAGGAGACGGCGAAGGCAAAGGAGCGTGCCTGGCTAGCGGATTGCGGTGGATCGGATAAAGGTTCGGTCGGCAGCTGTTCGTGTATGTGGGAGCGCGCGAAAAGCCTAACGGATCTCTTCGGTGTTCAAAATCCGCATTACGCTTCGAGCGTTACGTGGGAGCCTCAAGTTGCCCTTGATCGCGCGAAGGACTACTACCATTGGCGTCTGACAAATGAGAAGCCCCAGGGCTCGAGTGTCGAGATGAAGGCAGAGTCTGCGGCGCGTAAGGCGTTTTATACCTATGCGAACGCGGAGGTCGATCGGGCATATATAACCGAGAACGGAGACAGGGTTTCCTCCTATATTCCGCTGCTGCCGCGCAACTCTGATGAGGTTCGGGCGACGGAACTCTATACCGATGCGGTGTGGCCGACTAGCGTAAACGATGACAAGGCGTATCTGCATTACGGGACGACCTGCCCTAACTATAAGAAAGGGACGCCGAGCGGATTTGCTTCGGTTGCCGATTACGATGGACAGGATAAATGCAGCAAATGCCATTTTGGCGTTTTGTCGCTTGGTGCTGTTGCGGCGCCTTCAACCTCTATCGAAAACGGCTTTGAGTATCACTTTGACAAGTTTAAAGACGCCCTGGAGGACTACGTCGACTGTCGCAACAAGGAGCTCGAGCTCGAGCGTCAGACCGAGGACGAAGCCGACCGTGCGGGCAATGCGTTCGATACCGCCATCAAAGAACTTTCCGGTGAGCGTCCGCGTATCGCCCCACCTGGCCGCAACGGCGTAGTCGCCTTTGCAGTTTCGGGTGATATTACCAGCCCCGATCAACTTAACTCTTCGTTTAACACGGCGGTTGAGCTTGGCAGTCGCGGTGCCATCTCTGCCGCGGTGCTGGCGCCCGATGAGGCGACGGCGCAAAACAACGTGCTTTCGCGATTTTTCTCGACATTGAAGGAACGCTCGGGTGGCGTTGCCGGCGTACTCGATGGCGTCATGGATGTTTGGGGACGGCTGCTTGTGGGATACGGAGACATCCAAGGTCCGGCCGACGAACTTATGGACGAGATGATTAAAGGCCTAGGAGGGGGCAGCGGCGCGTTGGGCTCCATTGCATCGTGGCTCGGCGATACCGTTTCGGCGTCCGTGGCGGCGTTGGGTCTGGAGCCGTGCGACTTGCGCCTGCGAAAGCCGGTGCTGACCGATTCCGCCAACGTCATTAAGAGTCCGGGGTCTGACATTGCTGGCCTCTCTCAAGCGCAAGACAAACTGCGAAGTATTCCGTTGGGCGTGACCGATCCCAAGGCGCTTTGCGAGGCGTTGGAATATCAAGTCGAACGCACCATCAGCGGTACGGTGTTCACGCTTGCGGAGATTCCTCTGCCCGGCGGCGGCTCCATCCCGCTCACCGTCGATGTCGCCACGCTGGTTGGCGCTCTGGGCGGTGGGTCGTAATGAGTATCCGCATGCGTCTGCGCGAGGAGCGCGCCCAAGCGACGGTGGAGATGGCAGTGGTTACACCCGTTTTGCTGGTGCTGGCACTCATCGTGTACAACGTCATGATCTTTGCCAGTGCTGTCGCGCGCTTCGACCGCGTGGTGCCCGACATCGTGTTGGCGCACGCCGTGGCGTCGGAGGGGGAGGGCGACGAAAGCTCTGTCGATGCCTCGGCGACGGTCCAGACTCAAATTCTGAATGCCATGGAAGGCTATGACTTGCAGATCGAAGTGTCGAGCGAGCAAGGCGCGGAGGCATCGGATGGTGGTCTGCTCTCCCTATCCGGTACGTTTAGGACCTACACCTGCACCATGCACTATGAGCCGTGGCCGACTTCTCTCAGCATCGCTGGCGTTCCGCTGGGGGCGCCGACAACGTTGTCGCACGAGCGCGCGGTGACGGTCGATCCATGGCGTCCGGGGGTGGTCATGTGACCGCGGTCTCGTCCTACATCGCCTACGCGCGGGCACTCAACAGGCTGGGTTGGACGCCGGCCGAGTTTGCGGTGGCGGAGTCGTTTGTCGTGCGCCTGCGCGGCATGCTGGGACGGCGTCCGGTTGCCGCCAACGGCTTGCCGCTCGTCATGGCGTTTCCACGCTGCTCTTCGGTCCATACGTGTTTTATGGCCTATCCCATCGACATCGCCTTCATCGATCGCGACGGCAATATCCTCGCGCGCTACGAAAACGTATGTCCCTGGCGTATGTGCTCCTGCCCTGGCGCCTGGGCCGCACTAGAGCGCTCTTCAATCATTGTTTCGACCCCTGCTCTCCAACGCGTGCCGGCTTAAGAATTGGCGACAGCGGACTTTCGTCATACGAAATTGGGTAAGATGGAGGAGAAGATGCATGGATGTTGAGATCCATCCCAACGCTAAAAAGCACCTGACAGAAAAGCAGGTGCTAAGCGCTTGGCTTGCGGTTACTGAGTGCATTCGTCGCGAGTCGAAGGACGAGCCGCCGAGATGGCTTGCGATTGGATGGCTCCCAGACGGACGAAGCGTGGAGCTTGTCGCGGTCGAGCTTGTCCGTGGGTGGCTTATCATTCATGCCTTGTCTCCAGTCCAGAAGAAATTTTGGCGGGAGATCGAACGGGCTCGGCAAAGGGGTCGATGATGGGCAAGACGTATACGGCCGCTAATGGTCAGGTTGTAACGGATGAAACGATTGACGCGTGGTGCGAGTCGTACGATCGCGGAGAGTTTCCGGATGGCGAACACACCGTTGGTGGGATCGTGCATGGACGGCCCCCACTCTCAGGTGAGGGAACGGCAACGCTGTCGGTCAAGATTCCTCTGAGAATGAAGGAGGCCATTCGTCGACGGGCGGCTGCCGAGGGGATGACGCCAAGTGAGTTTGCCCGTGCGGCTCTGAGCGAAAAACTTCTTGCTGCCGGCTGATGCCTCTGACGTGCCGATTTAAAGAACCGAGGCTGTGCTCAAAAACTTTTTTAAAATTCTCGGTTGACCGGAACGCGTCCTTGGTTATACTAATCAAGCCTTGAAACAAGGCACACCTCAAATGGCTGGGTAGCTCAGTTGGTAGAGCAGAGGACTGAAAATCCTCGTGTCAGGGGTTCGATTCCCTTCCCCGCCACCTTGAATTGACTAGGACCTCTGCAAAGGGGTCCTTT
>CAUGKA010000088.1 GCA_959599615.1 uncultured Collinsella sp.
CAGCCTATCGCCGACTTTTTGCGCGACGCCACCTTTGTGCCCGACACCAAGGACATCCTGCCGCTGCTGTCCGAGATGCAGACCTCGCACGACCAGATCGTAGTGGTCGTGGACGAGTACGGCGGCACGGCCGGTATTATCACCATCGAGGACATCGTCGAGGAGATCGTCGGCGAGATCGAGGACGAGTTCGACCCCGACAACAAGTACCTCACGCGCCTCTCACGCCGCGAGTGGCTCGTCGATGGGCGTTTTTCGTGCGATGACGCGATTGAGCTTGGTTGGCCGCTCGAGGAAAGCGATGATTATGAGACCATCGCCGGCTGGATTTTGGAGCTTTGTGACTCGGTGCCCGACATCGGAGAGGTGTTTGAGGTCGCGGGGTACAAGTTTAAAGTGCAGTCGATGCGTGGCCAGCGCATCTCGCTCATTCGCGTGATCGCTCCGGCCGAAACCGATAAGAAGGATTCCGAGTCTTCGGCAGACGAGCCGACGACGTCGGGTGCGGGTTCCGCGAATCCGCACGACGGCGACGAGTAGGACAAGGAAGAGTAGGGGAGAGTTATGGCAGGCCTGTTCAACATCCTTAAGGTCACCGTCAGCGAGGACAAGATCTGCGCGCATGTGCTGGTGAACCCCGGCATGCCGCTCATGACCTCGGAGGACATAGAGGCCACGGCGCGCGTGTACTACCTGGTGCCGGCGATTGCCAAGCACCTGTGCCTGGGCGATTCCGGCCGCGAGTTCCAGGACTGCATGGGTCAGACCGAGCTCTGCCACCTGCTGGAGCACGTGACGGTCGAGCTCATGAACGAGACCGGTCTTGCCGGTAGCATCTCGTGCGGCCGCACGCGCGTAAGCGAGCATGACGAGCGTGTCTTTGAGGTCGAGCTTTCGTGTCCCGACGACGCACTGGCCATCGGTGCGCTGTCGTCGGCCACCTTTATGATGGACTGGGCGTACCTGCACGCCGACCAGCCTGCCCCCGACGTGGAAGGCACGGTCGCGGGCCTGCGCAACCTGGTGCTGGGCATGCGCGCCGAGGCCGAGGGCAAGGATCCTCACGAGGCCGTCGCCGCCGCGAACGGCGAAGATGCTGCCGAGGACGAGGGCGCTGACGAGGGCGATGTGCCGGTCGACGCCGAGCCCGTTGCCGATGCGACCGCCGAGCCCGTTCCCACCGAGCCCCAGGGCGTCCCCAACTTTGACGACGAGCCCCAGGTGGCGATTGATACCGAGGGCGCGGTTGCCGAGAACCACGAGGCCTCCGCTGCCGTCTTTGGCGGTGCGGCGACGGTTCCGGCAGGACCTGCGCATGAGGGCGGCCTGCCGCTCGTGGACGGCGCCGGCGAGGACCCGGGTGCCACGGTGGCCATGCCGGCTATGCCTCAGGAGTAGGCCTACGCGTTTATCACCATCACGCACCTGCACCTTTGCCGTACGCAGATGAGCGGAGCGGCAAGTGATGCGCTGCGGGTATAATGGACAGCATTCAAACGGTGGGCACCGACGTGCCCGCAGGAGAGGAATGATCATGGGTAAGACTTTCAGCTTTGTCTCCGGCGCACTTTTTGGTGCTGCTGCCGGCGCTATTATCGGTGTTGCTCTGGCTCCGCGCTCGGGCGCCGAGACCCGCGCCATGGCTGCCGATATCGCCAACGACGCCTGGGACAATATGCGCGACACCTACGAGCACAGCGCCGAGGAGGCCCGTGCTGCGGTGAATGACTTTGGCCCGATGGTTGACGCCAAGACCGACGACCTGCGCGCCAAGGTCGACCTGGCCCGCGAGCGCATGGACCAGCTGCGCGAGCAGCTCAACGACGCCATTTCGGGTGGCAACGTGACGCCTGCCGCCGACGTCGTGGTCGAGAACGCCGTCGAGGCTGATACCGAGGCTGCGGAGCCCTCGACCGAGGCATAATGCGCGCCGGGGATTTTGTCGGCGCCAAGATTTATCGCAAGCCTACCGAGGACAAGCGCACCAAAAAGGACGGCACGCCGCGCAGCCCTAAAAAGCTCGGAAAGATTCACTTTCCGGTCTTTACCCCGGGCGGTACGCGCGTGGTCGGCTTTATGGTCCGCCAGTCCGATATCGCGGGCATGATCGAGCGCCCCGACCGATTCGTAGCGCTCGACGCCATTGGTGTCTACGAGGGTGCCATTGCGGTCGATGACGTCAAGGACACGTACGATGCTGCCGCCGCCAAGCGCCTCGACATCAACCTGGACGATTGCATCATCTGGGTTGGCATGGACGTGCGCACGGAATCGGGCGATGTCGTGGGCTACTGCTCGGACGTTGAGTTCAAGCCACGCTCGGGCATCGTACAGGCATTCTATGTGACCGCCGGTGCCGCTTCGAGCGTGCTGGTGGGCGACACGCAGGTGCCACCGACGATGCTGCGCGGCTACGAGAACGGCGCGATGGTCGTCTCGGACGAGGTCAAGTCGCTCGGGTATTCGGGCGGTGCGGCTGCCAAGGCCGCCGAGGCCAGCGTCGTGGTGGGCGATAAGGTCAAAAAGGGCGCCAAGGTACTCGACGACAAGGGATCGGTTGCCGTGGACAAGGGCAGTCGC
The DNA here is from genome assembly GCA_959599615.1 of uncultured Collinsella sp. Taxonomy (GTDB): domain Bacteria; phylum Actinomycetota; class Coriobacteriia; order Coriobacteriales; family Coriobacteriaceae; genus Collinsella. The sequence continues at coordinate 2,581 of CAUGKA010000088.1, forward strand.
GCGCTGGGCAAGCAGCTCGGCAAGACGCGCGGCATGTTCAAGGCCTTTAAGGACGAATACCAAAAGGCGAGCGGAGGCTCGTCAAAAGCTACAAAATAGCGACGTACCAAATGATGGGAGGCAAGCCGGAGACCTGTTGCTCCGGCTTGCTGTGTTTATGGGGGAGGGCACATGCGCCAAAACGGATCCAACTTAAACGGGCGTTCGGGTACGCGTCCGACGGCGCGCCGCGATCTGGGGCAGCTGCCCAGCGGTCAGCGCAAGCGTCACCGTAAGCCCGGCGCGATGTACCTCAACCATAGCCGTGGGTTTAGCGATCGCAGCGCGCGCATCGGCAACAGCCGCACACCCCGTCGTTCGTCTCGCCTGCCCTATGCGCTCATCGCCGTAGGTTGCGCACTCGTGTTGTTTATCGCTGCCGTCGTGGGCTACGTCAACCGCAGTGTGGACGTGGAGCTCAACGGCCAGAAGACCGCGGTGCGGGTGGGCTCTACGCTGCAGAATCTCATCGACGACCAGGAGTTGACTGACACCTACGACGCAGGCGACCTACTGGCCGTCGATGACAGCGTGCTCAAGCGCCATGGGGGCGAAAAGCTGTCGGTGAAGGTCGACGGCAAGCGCGTGAAGCAGGGCAAATGGGATAGCCGCGAACTTGAGGGCGGCGAGAAGGTGACGGTCAAGGATGGCCGTAACACCTACGAGAAGCACGAGGTTCAGGCTACGGTTATCGAGCCCAAGCTCAAGGTCGAGGGCACGGGCGCTATCGAGTATGTGCAGACGTGGGGTGTCCAGGGCCGCTCCGAGGTGTGGGTTGGTGAGCAGTCGGGCAAGACGCAAGACCGCGGCGAGGTTGTGCCCGCCACCGATTGCGTTGTTGCGTGCGCCAGCGTGGCGCCCAAGGGCAACAAAAAGTACGTGGCGCTGACGTTTGACGAGGGTCCGAGCGGCGCGACCAAGCAGATTTTGCAGGTACTCAAGGAAAAGGGCGTCACCGCGACGTTCTTCCTTTCGGGCGATGCGGTCGAGGCCTCGTCCGCCACGGCCAAGGCGATTGTCGATGCCGGGTGCGAAATCGGATCCAACAGCTACAGCGACGATTCGCTCAAGGGTCAGGACCGTGAGGCGGTACGCGAGCAGATCACGAAAGGCACCGATGCGATTAAGTCGGCGACCGGCGTGAAGACGATGCTGCTGCGTGCTCCCTACGCTGCCTTTGACGAGCAAAACTGGATTGATGCGATGGACCTGGTCTCCGCCGTGGTCTCGTGGAATATTGACTCGGGCGACTGGCTGCTCAACGGTGCCGACGAGCAGGTCTCGACGGTGCTCGATTCGGTGACGCCGGGCAATATCGTGCTGCTCACCGATAGAGACGAATGCGCCGAGCAGACGCTCGAGGCGCTGCCGCAGATTATCGACGGCCTCATTGCCGACGGCTACAAGATCGTGACGCTCAGCGACCTGGTTAAGACGGACACGTCGCTGAGCAAAAAGCTCACCTCGCTGACGAAGGTCACCATGCCCAAGGGCGCCGTGTTCCCCCAACTTGCCGAGGACGATGACACCACAGAGTAGTCATTGGGTAGTCGTTTAAGAACGTCCCGAATGGCTATGTCGCGGATGCGTCAGCGTTTGGTATGCCTGCAATGTGCAGCGCATAAATTCGATGCCGCAGGGCGATGCTGATGCTATAGTTACTGCGGTTAATGAGGGTCAAGAGAAAGGTTACAGGTGAAATCCAAACCTCGACCATACAGTCGATGACCCCATGCAGGTGCTTTTTGCGCATGCACGGGGTGTAAGCGTCGAGCGGCGTGCCGCCCGCGCATGCGTATACATATCCAGAAGCCCCCGGACGCCGCACGCGCGGCCGCGTCCGGAGGAATAATGATGGGGAGCACCATTGAATTATCTGAGTGAGATGCTCAAATTGCCAGTCTTGGACGTCGACGGCGAAAAGCTCGGCGTGGTCAACGATTTTGGCATTGCAACCGGCGAAGTTTTTCCGCACGTGACGTCGCTCGCGTTCCGCGGTCCCGGCAAGACGCCGTTCATGATCAGCTGGCGCAAATGGGTCGACCGCATCGACGAGACGGGCGTGTATCTCAATACGTCTGCCACCAATATTCGCTTCTCGTACCTGCAGCCGACCGAGCTCCTGCTGGCGCGCGACGTTCTCAATAAGCAGATCGTCGACACGCAGGGCATGAAGGTCGTGCGCGTCAACGACATCAAGTTTTCCATGTCGGGCGAAAATCAGCTGCGCCTGCTGGGTGCCGAGGTCGGCGCCCGCGGTCTGCTGCGTGCAATCAGCCCCGCGCTCGAGCACGTCGTCGAGGGCTTTATGAAGCACCTGGGCAAGCCGCTCAGCGAGGACATTATCGCCTGGTCCTACATGGACCTGCTCGACCGCTCGACCAAGAACATTCAACTCTCGGTGTCGCACAAGACGCTCGGCGAGCTGCACCCTGCCGACATCGCCGACATTATCGAGCAGCTCGACCCGCGCTTGCGTGCGCAGGTGTTTGCGCAGCTCGATACTGCCCAGGCCGCCGAGGCCATCTCGGAGTTCGATGACGACGAGCTTATGACCGAGATGCTCGAGGGCCTGTCCGACACCGACGCATCGTCGATGCTGGCCATGATGGACCCGGACGACGCTGCCGACCTGATCGACGAGCTTGATTACGAGAAGGCCGAGAAGCTCCTGCGCCTGATGGGCGTCAAGGAGGAGAAGGCGATTCGTAACCTGCTGGGGTATGAGGACAACACCGCCGGCCGCATCATGACCTCGGAGTTTGTCTCCCTGCCCGCCACGGCAACGGTCGGTGACGCCATCGAGGCGATTCGCGAGCTCGACGAGGACTTCGAGAGCGTCTACTACGTCTATACCGAGGATCCGAGCGGCATGCTGACCGGTGTGCTTTCGCTGCGCACGCTGATCGTAGCCGACCGCGACGCCACGCTGGGTCAGCTGGCCTATCGCGACCTGGTCTACGTGTCGCCCGACGAGGACCAGGAAGACGTAACGGACGAGATGACCAAGTATGACCTGGTCGCTATCCCCGTCTGCGACGAGAACCGTCATATCCTGGGTATCGTAACCTTCGACGACGCCATGGACGTTATCGCCGAGGAGCATCAGGAGGACCTGCAGATCGCCGGTGTCGGCTCGGGCGACAGCGCGTCGGACGACTCGACGAACGTGCTCAGCTGGTTCGTGCATCGCCAGTACTGGGTTGTTGTATGGGGCATCGCGTCGTGCATCATGGCGACCGTGCTGGGAACGGCGCTCGGCTCCGCGCATCTGGTGGTGTTCCCCATGTGCGCCATGCCGCTCGTGCTGCTGGCGGCCTCGCGCATGGTGTCGTTCGTCAAGAACTACTTCCTGGAGTATGACGGTCACGACGACGAGCCCAAGCCGTATCTGGGATTCTTCTTCCAGAGCACGGGCATGGGCCTGATTCTGTCACTCGTGACCTACCTGTGCGCGCAGCTGGTGCGCACCGCCGCGTTCCCCGATGCCTCTATGTTTGAGGAGCAGCTCTTTACCGGCTGCTTTAACATTGCCGCCATCATCTGCCTGGTGGGCAACATGAGCGCCGTGATTTACCTGATGGTGCTGTTCTGGCGTGACGAGCATGACCTCAACACGTCGGGCACCGCCATGAACGTTATTGCCGTCATGATCTCGTGTGTGGCGTACTGCATCGCCGCGGTGCTGCTCACCATGTCGGTCATGGGATAGGTGGTCGCGTGCAAAACACGAAGCAAAAGGGGAGCACCAAGCAAAAGCTGACCATCGCCGCCATCTTTGGCGCTATGGGCCCCGGTCTGCTGGCGGCGCTTTCGGGTAATGACGCCGGCGGTATCGCCACGTATTCCAGCGCGGGCGCCAGCTATGGCTACAAGATGCTCTGGATGCTTCCCGTCATGACCGTGCTGCTCATCGTGACGCAGGAGACCGCGGCGCGCTGCGGATGCGTCACGGGTAAGGGCTTGGCGTCGCTCATTCGCGAGCGCTTTGGCGTGCGCAAGAGCGTGCTGGCCATGGCAGCGCTATTGATCGCCAACACGGCGGTGACCATCTCGGAGTTCGCGGGTATCGCGAGTGGTCTTGCCCTGTTTGGCGTTCCGGCGAGCATCTCGGTGCCGCTCGTGGCGCTGCTGGTGTGGATGCTTACCATGTCGGGCAGTTTCCAGCGCATCGAGAAGATTTTGCTGCTGGTAAGCTGCGTGTTCGTGACCTATATCGTTGCCGCGTTTATGGCAGGCCCCAACTGGGGCGAGGTCGCGGTCGACTTGGTCGTCCCCAATATTCAAAACGACCCCAGCTACGTGTCGCTCGTGGTCGCAACAATCGGTACCACCATCGCACCGTGGATGATTTTCTTGGCGCAGAACAACGTGGTTGATAAAAATGCGGGCGAGGACGATATCGTGCTGCAGCGCATCGATACCGTGAGCGGCTCGATCGCCGCCGATGTCATTGCCGGCTTTATTATCATCACGACCGGTACGGTATTGTTCCCTGCTGGCATTCAGATCAGCGACGCTGCCGATGCTGCCCGCGCGCTGGAGCCTATTGCGGGTCAGTGGTCCACGGTGCTGTTTGCCTCGGGCCTGGTCGCAGCGAGCTTTTTGGCTGCCTGCGTGCTGCCGGGTGTTACGTCGAGCGCCATTTGCGAGGCTTTTGGCTGGGAGCGCGGCGCCGATCGCAGCTGGGATGAGGCTCCGGTTTATCGCGGCATCATTACGGCCATCATCGGTATCTCTGCCGTGCTGGTGCTTATGCCCGGCGTCGATCTGTTCCAGATTATGATGACCTCGCAGGTCATCAATGGCGTGCTACTGCCCGTGGTTCTGGTGTTCCAGGTGGTTATCGCCGCCGACCGTCACATTATGGGTGCCAACCGCAACGGCCGCGTGTGGAACGTGCTCACTTGGGCGACTATCGGCGTGATTACGGTGCTCACGGTCGTCATGTTTGTTCTGCAGGCGATGGGTTACAGCGCTTAGCGCCTCTTTTGGACTCCAAACAGGCCGCTGCCATGGGTTGCGGCCTGTATTTTGCCTGTTATAGGGGGTTAGTAATATGCGAGTGGACAAAAAATGCCAAATATGAGTACTGTTGCCTGGCCGATAGCATTTACGACCAAGAAAATAATGAACATAGCTAAGAATCTGTTCATTAAAAGCGGGTCTCCAAGTCCTAAGTCGGCTATTCTGGTCAACTGGAAGGGTCGCGCGCTACCGCAGGGGCGCCATTTTGGGTGGTTTTGCCTGCTACTAAAATGGTAACAGTACTCATATTTGCCACTTTTTGTCCATGACCTCTTGGAGTCGGGTAGCGCGCAGAGATGTGGTGTAAGAGGCGGGGAATGCCCCGCCTCCGCCCTTT
>CAUGKA010000089.1 GCA_959599615.1 uncultured Collinsella sp.
TCGCCCATCAGGTAGTGGACAAGTGCCTGCTCGCGGGCCTGGATGTTTTCGTAACCCACGGTGTTAACCAGGTAGTCGAGTGCCGCACCCGTGGCGAAGATGCCGGCGGCGTCCTGCGTGCCGGCCTCGAACTTCTCGGGGGCGGGCGCCCAGATGGCATCCTGCTCGGTGACCGAATCGATCATCTCGCCGCCGGTGAGCATGGGCGGCATGGCGTTGAGCAGGTCCATCTTGCCCCACAGCACGCCGATGCCCATGGGGCCCATGGCCTTGTGCGCGCTAAAGGCAAAGAAGTCGGCGCCCAGGTCGGTCACATCGACCGGCATGTGCGGTAGCGACTGCGCGCCGTCGACGACCAGATAGCCGCCGTACTTGTGCACGAGCTTGCCGAGGTTCTTGACCGGATTCTCGACGCCCAGCACGTTAGAGACCTGGCCAACGGCCAAGATCTTGGTTTTGGGGCCCACCTTGGACAGAACCTCCTCGGTCGTGAGTTGGCCGGTCTTGGTGGGGTAGAGGTAGACGAGCTTGGCACCGGTCTCGCGGCAGACCTGCTGCCACGGGATCAGATTGGAGTGGTGCTCCATGATGGTGATGACGACCTCATCACCGGGCTCGAGTACCGTGGGTGCAAAGCTCTTGGCGACCAGGTTGAGCGACTCGCTCGTGTTGCGGGTGAAGACAACCTCGTTGGCCTGGGGGGCGCCGATGACGTCGGCGATCTGCTGGCGCACCTTTGCGATGGCCTCGGTGGCTTCGACGGACAGCGAGTACAGGCCGCGCAGAGGGTTGGCGTTCATGCGCTGGTAGAAGTCGCGCTCGGCGTCGAGCACGCAGGCGGGGCGCTGCGCGGTGGCGGCGCTATCGAGGAAGGCGATCTCGGGGTGCTGTTGGAACAGCGGGAACTGCGCCTTGTAGGGGTTGGTCTCGATATCGACGGTAGGCCAGCCGCGCGAGGCCTCGTCGCTGGCGTCGAGCTCCATAGGCTCCGGTGCGGTACAGGTATCGCATTTAACGTGTTCGGTGTCGATCATGCGAGCTCCTCCTCAAAGTTATCGATCAGGTTGTTGCCCAAGCGGACGACGGCGGCGCGGGTGCGCTCATCGGTGGCGGAAATCGCGGCGTCCTCCAGCTTGGCGCGGATGAACAGGTCCTCGGCGGCGCTTTGGCCAAGGCCGCGGCAGGCGAGGTAGAACAGCTGCTCGTCGCGGACGTGGCCGATGGTAGCGCCGTGGTTGCCGGCGACGTCGTCCTCGTCGCAGAGGATGACGGGGACGGTCTTGTTGTCGACGCCCTTGTTGGCCAGCAGCACGGTTTCGCGCTCGGTGCCGACGGCACCCTTGCAGCCGTGCACGAGGTCGATGGTGCCGCGGTAGACCTTCTTGGACGTGCCGGTCAGCACGCCGTTGGCGTCGATCTCACACTCGGTCTTGCGACCACGGTGGCGCAGCTCGTAGTTAAAGTCGCGCACCTGCTCGCGGGCGCCCAGGTAATCGGTATCGATGGTCACCTTGGCGGTATCGCCCAGCAGGTCGCCGGCAAGGCCGGTGGCGCTGGCGCCGGCACCCAAGACAGTGTGCTGCACGTTGACGCGCGCGCCCTCGTCCAGGAACAGGCCGGTGTCATCGAGTGCGATCCAGCTGTCGTCGAGCGTCTGTGTGCAGGTCACGTTGACGGTGGCGTACTCGTGGGCGCAGACGCGCAGCACGGAGCCCACGACGCCCTCGCCGCTAACGGGAGAGTCTAGGGCAATCTGCAGGTCGAGCGTTGCCTGCGGGCGGGCGACGACGTCGATGGCGGCGATGGCCGCGGCGGCATCGATGCCGCTCGCGCGCACAGTAACCGTGGCGTGCTTGTATGCGGGCACATCGATGACGATGCGCTTGGTAGCGTGGTCTGCCAGATATGTGTAGGCAGCCTCGCCCATGCCGGTTTCGAAGGCCTCAGCGGGGGAGAGCTCCTCCTCGAGCTTGATGGCGCCGGCCTGGTAGACCGAGGTGGCGGGCACGTCGAGCTCGGTTTCGGGCGTGATGCGGGCGCGGTCGTCGGCATCACCAGGGGCAAAGGCGCGGCGCTCGGGGAAACGCTCGGCCATGGCTTCCATGGCGGCGTCGAACGCGTCTGTCACGCCAGTAAACTGCTCGTTCAAGCCTTCGACCTCAATGGTCTCGGCGGGAGCGGCGGCAAGCTCGTCAGAGAGCTCGAGCTTGGTCTGGTTCATCTTGAGCCAGCCCCAAGTGGCGGCAGGCATCGCGTTGACCTGCTCGAGCGTGGTGGCAGCGGTGTTCGTGGTCTGGTTCATTATCCGATCGCTCCTTCCATCTCGAGCTTGATCAGGTTGTTCATCTCGACGGCGTACTCCAGCGGCAGCTCCTTGGAGACCGGGTTGGCAAAGCCGTTGACGATCATGGTGCGGGCCTCTTCCTCCGAGATGCCGCGGCTCATCAGGTAGAACACCTTGTCGTCGCCGATGCGGCCGATGGTGGCCTCGTGGCCGATGTCGACATTCTTGGCGCGGATGTCCATGGCGGGGATGGTGTCGGAGCGGCTCTGATCGTCGAGCATGAGCGACTGGCAGCTCACGGTTGCCTTGGAGCCCTCGGCCTTGGGCGTGGCCACAATAGAGCTGCGGAACGTCTGGATGCCGCCGCTCTTGGAGATGCCCTTGGTCTCGACAGTTGCCGAGGTCTCGGGCGCGTTGAGCACGACCTTGCAGCCGGTATCCAGGTTCTGGCCGGCGCCGGCAAAGGTGATGCCGGTAAAGCTCGAGCGGGCGCGACGGCCGTTGAGCACGCTCATGGGGTAGAGGTAGCCCACGTGGCTGCCGAAGGAGCCACTGATCCACTCGATGTCGCCGTCCTCGTCCACGCGCGCACGCTTGGTGTTGAGGTTGTACATGTTCTTGGACCAGTTCTCGATGGTCGAGTAGCGCAGGTGCGCACGCTTGCCCACAAAGAGCTCGACGGCGCCGGCGTGGAGGTTAGCCACGTTGTACTTGGGCGCGGAGCAACCCTCAATGAAGTGCAGGTCGGCGTCGTCCTCGACGATGATGAGCGTGTGCTCAAACTGGCCGGCGCCCTTGGCGTTAAGGCGGAAGTAGCTCTGCAGCGGGAAGTCCAACTTGGTGCCCTTGGGCACGTAGACAAACGAGCCGCCCGACCACACGGCACCGTGCAGGGCCGCAAACTTGTGGTCGGTGGGCGGGATGAGCGTCATAAACTTCTCGTGGATGAGCGGCTCCCACTGCGGGTCGTGCAGGGCCTCCTCGATGCCGGAGTAGACGATGCCCATCTTGGACGCCGTGTCCTGCATGTTGTGGTAGACGAGTTCGGAGTCGTACTGCGCGCCGACGCCTGCCAGGTAGCTGCGCTCGGCCTCGGGGATGCCCAGGCGCTCAAAGGTGTTCTTGATGTCGTTGGGCACCGACTCCCAGTCGTGCTTTTGGTCGGTGTTGGGCTTGACATAGGTGACGATGTTGTCCATGTCTAGGCCCTCGATGGAGGGGCCCCATGTCGGATTGGGGAAGCGGTTGAAGATCTCGAGAGACTTTAAGCGCAGGTCGAGCATCCACTGCGGCTCGTCCTTCTTGGCGCTGATCTCGCGCACGATGTCGGGCGTGATGCCGGCGTCGAGGCGCTCAAATCCCTCCTCGCCGTAGGTGAAGTCGTAGAGGCTGCGGTCGATGTCCGCGACCTCGGTGCGGTTCTTGGTCATTGCGTCGCCCCTTTACGCCTGCTGCTCGGCAGCGGCGGCCTCGGCCTGGGCGCGCTGCTCGGCGGCCTCGCGCTCGAAGGTCTCAAAGCCGTTCTTGTCGATCCAGGGGATGAGCGAGGCGTCGTCCTCGCGCACGATGTGACCCTTGACCATAACGTGGACGCGGTCGACATCCAGGTGCTCCAAGATGCGCGTGTTATGCGTGATGATGAGCATGGAGCCGTCGCAACTCTTGCGGTAGGCGTCCATGCCGTGGCTGACGGTGGACAGGGCGTCGACGTCCAGGCCGGAGTCGGTCTCGTCCAGGATGGCGAGCTTGGGCTGCAGCAGCAGAAGCTGGAGCATCTCGACCTTCTTTTTCTCGCCGCCCGAGAAGCCCACGCCCAGCTCACGGTTGAGGTAGGCGGTATCCATGTTAAGCTCGGCCGCGAGCTCCTTGACGCGACGGCGGAACTCCTTGCCCTTCATCTCCAGGCCGGGGCGGCCGGCGATGCTGGCGCGCAAAAAGCTCGACAGCGGCACGCCCGGGATCTCGACCGGGGCCTGGAAGCTCAGAAACAGGCCAGCGCGCGAACGCTTGTCGGTGGTGAGCTCGGTGATGTCCTGGCCGTCAAAGACGATGCGGCCGTCGTTGACCGTGTAGACGGGGTCGCCCATGACCAGGTGGCCGAGGGTAGACTTGCCGGCGCCGTTGGGTCCCATCAGCACGTGGGTCTCGCCGGCGGCGACGTTGAGGTTGACGTTGTGGAGGATGGTCTTCTCGTCCACGGAGGCGGTCAGACCTTCGATGGAAAGCAGCGGATTTGCGCTCATGCTGTCCCTCTCTGTATATGGTGTACTCATAGGTGTACGAAACCCTAGGAATCTTCTCGGAATAAAGTTACTATGGGTTCGGCGTTAGTCAAGGGAAAACCCGACTAATCCACTCGACTTTTCAAATTCTGGGACAAAATTACCTGTTGTGTTTGTCCCACTTACTTAAGAAATGGGACAAACAAACCTGGTTATGTTGTCCCAGATGCGATGGGAGGGTAGGTATGCTCATTTCTTCTAAGGGCCGCTATGCCCTCCGACTGATGATCTATATCGCAGCGCTTGGTGACGCCGAGGGCAAGATCGCCCTGCGCGAGGTCGCCGACCGCGAGCGTATCTCGCAAAAGTATCTGGAACAGCTGGTCCGTCCGCTCATGAAGGCGGGCCTACTTAAGAGCGTGCGCGGCAAGGGCGGCGGCTACATGATGGCCAAGGACCCGGCCGAGGTGCGTGCCGGCGACATCCTGCGCGCCGTCGAGGGCAGCACGGCTCCGGTGGCGTGCGATGGTATCGACAACAGCTGCGCCCGCAGCGATCTCTGCTCGACCGTCAAATTCTGGCGTGGTCTGGACGACGTGATCGAAAAGTACGTCGACGGCGTGACGTTGGCCGACCTTGCTGCCGTCCCCGAGATCAACTTCGACATCAATCTGTAGGGGCTGGCTTTCGTGAAGGCATACGAAGTCTTTGATTCGCGTCTGGCACTGCTAGAGACAGCTCGATTCCAAGATTTCGACAACGATTATGTTGTCTCCGGATGTGCGTATATCTATGAGCAGGTTTTCGGTATCTCAATTACGCTCCTTAAACGTCTGCTCGAGTATGAGGGCGCCACGCTTGCCGCGTCGGGGTCTCCTCGTGCCATCTTGAAGGAGTCCTACCGATTCTACGACTTTATTGATGAGGCGGCCTGGCTAGATATGCTCAAAGACCGCAATACGAACGTCCATATCTATGACAACAAGCTCGCTCAAGATTTGATTCAGCGCATCTTGAACGTATATATTCCCGCTTTTTGTCAGTTGAGGGACGGGCTGATGGAGCGATACGGCGAGCTTCTGATGGCGCCCGACGACCAGTTTGTTTAATTCCTTAAGTTTTCGCGGAGAGTTGTTGCCGTTTACCGAGAGGTTGTTGTGCAACAACGGGTGAGCTGCAATACTTATTTTTATCTTTGCAAACTGCACTTTAACTATACCAATGCAGGGAGGATCTTATGCAGCCCAAGCATTCTGCGATTGTCGCGGGCCTGACGCTGGCGCTTTCGTTTGGCGCCGTTACCGCATCCGCGCCCGCCGCCGCCGAGGAGCCCACGCCGGGCGTTGCCTCGGATGCCACCGATATTGATAAGGGTCTCTATACCCAGCAGTCCTTCTCGGGTGTGCTGAGGTCGGTCCAGGGCGTTTCGTTTGTTAACGTGACCCCCGAGATGAAGTACTTTACCAAGTACGAGAGCCATGGCAACTATAACCAGGGCTTTTCGTATGGCGACGGCTATAACGCGCTGGGCTATTACCAGTTCGACCGTCGATGGTCGCTCATTCCGTTTATGAAGCAGGCCTACAACTACAACCCCGAAAAATACAGCATGCTCAAGGATGCGATTGATCGCGGCAGCGAGATTTCCAACACGAGCAATGCCATGTACGAGAACGGCCAGCTCACCGAGCTGGGCCGTATTGCGCAGGAGGCCTTCCAAGGTGCGTACAACACCGATCCTGTTGAGTTCTCAGCACTTCAAGATGCCTATGCGTATAACTCGTACTATGCGGTGACCGAGGCATGGCTCAAGAGCGGCTTGGGCATTGATATTTCGGGCCGCGCCGACTGCGTCAAGGGCATGGTGTGGAGCATCACCAACATGTGCGGCACCGGTGGCTGCAGGGACTTTTTCCGCTGGGCGAATCTTTCTAACGGTATGACTGATCGCGAGTTTGTGACGGCGCTTTCCAACAGCGTGGTCAATAACGTGGCGACCAAGTATTCGAGCCAGCCCCAGTATCATGAGGGCTGGAAGAACCGCTACCGCAACGAGCTGAAGGACTGCTTGGCTTATATCGCCGAGGATGAGGCTGCCGCTGCGACGCCCGTGCAGCCCGAGCCTACGCCGGCACCCTCGCCGACACCTGATTCGAATGACGACTCGAGTGACGATGCCAACGATGACAGGATGGATGCGCCCTCGACCGATACTGACGGTGATGGTTCTGCTGGTGGTACTACCAACGACGGCTCTACCTCGAACGGCTCCGATTCGAACGGCTCTGCTGCGGGCGATTCGTCTTCAAGCTCTGCCGGCAATACGGACAGCGACGCTTCTGGTTCGACCGGTGCTGGCACCTCTAACTCATCCACCGGCTCGAGCGATTCGTCCGCTGACACCGGCTCTAACAACGGCTCTGGCTCTGATGCAACACCTGATTCCGATGCTTCCAAGGACGACTCGAATAAGGTGCCGGACGCCCCCGTTGCTTCGCCGGACAAGAAGCCTTCTTTCTCCGTGCAGCTTGGTTCTACGCTGGGCTCTTCGCTGATGGCTGGCGTCAATAATGGCTCGACCCAGAACAAGGACAACTCTGATCAGGTTTCCACGGAAAAGACCGAGGCCGCAAAGGGCGACTCCAAGGGCAAGGCTTCCGAAAAGGCTGAATCCGATAAGGGTCCTAGCTCTGATGAGAAGGGCGACAAGTCCGGTCAGAAGAAGGACGAGAGCAAGACCGAGGGCGAAAAGAAACAGCCCGAAGACGACGACAAGAGCGGTGCTGACAACCAGGTCCAAGAGCAAAATGACTCCAAGACGGTGACCACTACAACCACGACGACTACAACGACCAAGTCATCTGGCGGTAACATGCCCAAGACGGGCGACCTTATCGTTATGGCGAGCCTTGCCAGTGCAAGCTTGGCCACACTGGGCGCTACGTCTATCGTAAGTGGTAAGCATAAGCTCGATCAGCAGAAGAAAGCTTCTGGGGAGGACGGCTCGGAGGAGTAGCCTCTTGGTTGCTAGATAACTAAAGAGTTGGGACGGGGTCCGGTGCGAATGCATCGGGCCCCGTTTTGTTGTGCAACGATTAGTTATGCCCCCTCACACCTCTTGTTGCTACCGTTGCCCGATATGTTCGCACGGCGTCGTCGGTACGCGCGAGGCGGTCATTACAATTGGCATCGTGCAGCGATTTAGGGGGAACGTTTTGGTGTCTGAACAGGCAAATGTTGATTGTGCTGCTGGCTTTGGCGTGCGCTTGATCGGCTGTGCCGACGATGCGGTTTTGCCCATTGGCATGCACGACTATGCGGAGGCCCTTGGTTGCTGCATGCTGGTTGACAAGACCATGTTTATTGCCGATGTGTTGGACTGCGACGCGTCCGTTGTGGTGTGCTGTCGACCCGAGGGTTTTGGCAAGAGCATGAA
>CAUGKA010000090.1 GCA_959599615.1 uncultured Collinsella sp.
TAAGGATATCGTGAGCGTCCTTGCCCCCATCTGTCCGTTCTGGGCCGACGAGCTGTGGCACGAGGCACTCGGCTGCGAGGGCAACGCCTACACCGCCGCCTGGCCCGAGTTCGACCTGGCCGAGTCCGTTGAGGACACGGTGCAGATCGTGGTCCAGGTGCTCGGCAAGGTCCGCGGCCGCGTCGACGTTGCCCGCGATGCCTCCAATGAGGATATGCAGGCTGCCGCCGAGGCCGCCGTCGCCAAGTGGCTCGAGGGCAAGACGGTCGTCAAGGCCATCTGCGTGCCCGGTAAGCTGGTCAACCTGGTGGTCAAGTAAGCGCTGCGCGCATAGCTGACATGCAACAAACGAGGGGCGATCCGATTGGGTCGTCCCTCGTCTTATGTTTTAAGCCCTGCTTAGTCAGTGCGTCGCAACGTCTTCTATGGGATGTGTACCAGGTCCCTAAAGTAAACGTTGCCCGTTGCCTCTTCGAACATCCAAATGTTGAGGTAGATGTCGTTGAGGTCGTTGTTCACATCAAAGTCCGGATCGTCGAAGGTGCCCACAAAGGTGAGCATGGCGCGCGTTTCCTCTCCAGCGGCGACCGGTTGGCGCATGCGTACGTCGCGGACCACGCCGTTGACGTAGGCATATGAGTCCACATCGCCAAACATCATGTCGACACCGGTGTTGTTGGTCACCGTAAAGACGAGCGCGGCGTCGCCGTAGCCGTCGGCGTCCTTGCCCACGCAGGTAACATGGACGTTCTCGTCTGCCTCAAGGTCGATGGGGAACTGTTCTTGAGGGTCGGGACCTAAGCCCTGGGGATCGTCGATGTCATCGTCTATTTTGTCGAAGCTTACCGGGGGTTCGGTTTTCTCGATGGTTTTGGTGCTGCCGAGTTCCGGTTCGCATGGTCCGGTTTTACCATCGATGTTGTTGCAGCCCGTCAGAGCGAACGAACAGGCAGCTACGACGAGCGCGGTCGCGCAGAGGGTGCCTAGGCGTTCCATGGATCCTCCTTGCCGTAGAGATACTGGAAGGTTGTGTGGTCAATGCGTGCGGCAGGCTTTCTCGCTACAGAATGCCTCTCAGCTCTAGTCTGGCCGATGTGCGCCCAGGGATGGAATGCCCATAGGGCCCGATTCGGTCGGCACGCTGGGACGCATGGCCCGTTTTGGGGCTGTTGAGGGTGCGCCGCATGGGGTTCCTCGACCAATTGTCCTATTCTTGTGGAGAACCTGTGCGCACGCTGACCTGCAGATTCGTACTGTGCTTGCACGTTTCCGCAGCTATTGGTATAGTTTGCTTGCAAATGAAGTTGTAATTGAAAGAAGTGGGGTTTCGGCCCCGCTTCTTTTTTGTATGGATGGAGGTGCCGCAATGGTCAAGACCAAGACCGAGCAGGCGATCATCGTCGCGCTCGAGGCCGTTGCTCCCCAGCACGATGTCGACATCGTTGACGTCGAGCTCGTGGGTGCCACCAAGGCCCCCTGCGTGCGTGTGCGTATCGAGGGTGCCGAGGGCCAGAGCCTGTCGCTCAATGACGTCACGGCCAACACCAAGTGGGTCGGCGATGTGATTGAGGAGCTCGATCCCATCTCTTCGAGCTATACGCTCGAGGTGTCGAGCCCGGGTATGGCGCGCCCGCTGCGCCGTCCGCGCGACTTTGCCCGCTTTGTGGGCGAGAACTGTGAGCTCACCTCCACCGCCTCCGAGGGCCGTCGCAAGTACGCCGGCAAGATTGCCGCTGCGACCGAGACTGACGTGACCCTCGAGCTCGAGAACGGCGAGTCCGTCACCCTCGATTTCTCTGATGTTAAAAAGTGCAAGTTGAAGCCCACCTACGACTTCAAGCCCGCGAAGGAAGGAAAGTAAGATGGCAGCATCCGACATGATGTCCGCCCTGATGGAGCTTTGCCAGGAGAAGCACATCGACCAGCTCTACCTGATCGACCGCCTGGAGCAGTCGCTCGCCAAGAGCTATGCCGAGATCCTGCATCTTGAGTGGGGCGCCAAGGTGACCATCGACCGCACCACCGGCAAGATCTACGTCTACCGCCTGGAGCCGATCGACGATTCCATGGACGAGGAGGGCAACTTCACCGAGTTCGAGGAGATCGACGTCACCCCCAAGAACACGAGCCGCATCGCTGCCCAGCACGCCAAGGCCGAGATCAACGCCATCGTGCGCAACTCCGCCCGCGAGCAGATCTACGAGGAGTTCTCCGGCCGCATCGGTGACCTCATCAGCGGTACCGTGCTGCAATCCACGCCCGACTTCACGATCGTCAAGATTCGCGAGGGCGTCGAGGCCGAGCTTCCGCACTTCGATCAGCGTCGTTACGAGAACGAGCGCAACGAGCGTCCGATGGGCGAGCGCTACCTGCACAACCAGCACATCAAGGCCGTGATCATCGACGTTCGCGACCCCAACTCCAACCTGCAGCCGGTTCGTGGCGAGCACAGCCGTCCGCCGATTGTCATCTCCCGTACCCACCCCGAGCTCATGCGTCGTCTGTTTGAGCAGGAGGTGCCCGAGATCTATGAGGGCACCGTCCAGATCAAGTCGATCGCCCGCGAGCCCGGCCAGCGCTCCAAGGTCGCCGTCCACTCGCTCGACGATCGTCTGGATCCCGTGGGCGCCTGCGTCGGCCCCAAGGGCAGCCGTGTTCGCGCTGTCGTGGGCGAGCTCCGTGGCGAGCGCGTCGACGTCATCCTTTGGGATGCCGATCCTGCCGTCTACGTCGCCAACGCCCTGTCGCCCGCCAAGGTCACCCGCGTCCTCATCGACGAGGAGAAGGCCTACGCCGGCGTCATTGTGCCCGACGACCAGCTGTCCCTCGCCATCGGCAAGGAGGGCCAGAACGCCCGCCTCGCCGCGCGCCTGACCGGCTGGCACATCGACATCAAGTCCGAGACGCTTGCCGCCGACATCCTCAAGAACGTTCCCGTTCACGAGGAGCCCGCCGCCGACCTGATCGGTGACGAGGAGGACGAGGACGTCCGCCGCTGCGAGTACGTGTCCGAGGACGGCATCCAGTGCCGCAACCAGGCTCGTCCCGGCTCCCGTTTCTGCGGTGTCCATGACACCGACGCCTTCGATGATGCGGAGGACCTGATCTAGCGCGCGGTCGCGCCGGGCGGGTCCCGGCGCGTCTCCCACGCTCGTTCAGTCTCTAGGCACCCAAGGTGCCAGAAAGGGTAGGTGAAGTCATATGGCAAAAGTCCGTGTGTCCACCCTGGCCAAAGAGTTCGGCATGACCTCCAAGGAACTGATGGGTCATCTCGCCGATATGAAGATTCCCGCTAAGTCTGCTTCCTCCACCTTGGAGGACGCCTATGTCGCCATGGTCCGCAAGCAGCTCGCCTCGGTGATCGAGGCTCGCGCCCAGGAAGTCGAGGCCGCCAAGCAGGCCGAGGAGCAGGCAGCTGCCGCCGAGGAGGCCGCACGCGCTGCCGAGGCCGAGCGCGAGCGCATCGCCGCCGAGAAGGCCCGCGAGGAGGAGCGCCGCCAGTTTGCCGCAGCCCAGGCTGCCGAGGAGGCTGCCCGCGCCGAGGCCGAGGCCAAGAAGAAGGCCGAGCAGGAGCGCCTTGCCCGCGAGAAGGAGGAGGCTGCCCGCGAGGCCCAGCGCCGCGCCGTTCCCGCTTCCGACTCCGGTTCGCGCTTCCGTTCGCTGCTCGACCAGATCGCCGCACAGGAGACCGTGCTCAAGGAGAAGAAGGACGCCGAGGACAAGGCCAAGGCCGAGCGCGCCGCCGAGCGCGGTAACCGTCGTGGCGGCAACAACGACCGCCGCGGTGGCCGTCGTAACGATCGCAACGCTTCCGACAACAACTCCGAGCGCAACGCCTCCGAGAGTCGTCCGCACAGCCATCGCACCAACGCCAGCAACAACGTCGCTGCCGGCATGGACTTCCCCAACCCCGATAAGCAGGGCAAGGGCAAGAAGCGCAAGGGCGGTCACAACAACGAAGAGGACCACTACAGCCGCATGGCTCGCGAGGCCGAGGAGTACAGCCGCGAGAAGGTCCTCGAGGAGGCCCGCGCTGCCGTCGAGGAGGCCTCTCGTGAGTCCACCGGTCGCCGCAAGAAGCGCAAGGAGAAGCGCGAGCGCGAGGCTGCCAAGGCTCAGGAGGAGCGCAAGATTGAGGAGGCATTGGCCCAGGGCGTGAACCCCGAGGAGCTCGACGCCATCAAGGTTTCCCAGGGCGTTACCGTCCAGGAGCTCGCCGAGGCGCTCGACGTTCCGGCCAACGACATCATCAAGCGCCTGTTCCTGCTGGGCACGCCGCTCACCATGACGCAGTCCATGTCCGACGACCTCGTCGAGCTCGTTGCCGACGACCTGGGCCGTCAGATCAAGATCATCACCCCCGAGGAGGAGAACACCTTCTCGTTCTACGACGATCCCGCCGACCTTAAGCCGCGCGCCCCGGTCGTCACCGTCATGGGCCACGTCGACCACGGCAAGACGAGCCTCCTCGACGCCATCCGTCACACCGGTGTCGCTGCCGGCGAGGCGGGCGGCATTACCCAGGCAATCGGCGCTTCGCAGGTTATGATCAACGATCGCAAGATCACCTTCATCGATACCCCGGGCCATGCCACCTTTACGGCCATGCGTGCCCGTGGCGCCAAGGTGACCGACATCGTCATTCTGATCGTGGCTGCCGACGATGGTGTCATGCCCCAGACGGTCGAGTCCATCAACCACGCCAAGGCCGCCGGCGTACCCATCGTCGTTGCCGTCAACAAGATCGATAAGCCGGGCGCCAACCCCGACCGTGTGCGTCAAGAGCTCACCGAGTACGGCGTCATCCCCGAGGAGTGGGGCGGACAGAACATGTTCGTCAACATCTCGGCGAAGCAGAAGATCGGTATCGATGACCTTCTGGAGACCGTGCTGCTCCAGGCCGACGTGCTCGAGCTCAAGGCCAACCCGGACACCTTTGCCTCCGGCAACGTCCTCGAGGCCAAGCTCGACAAGGGCCGCGGTTCGGTCGCTACCGTGCTGGTGACCCGCGGTACCCTGCATGTGGGCGATACGCTGGTCGCCGGCCTTACCTATGGTCGCGTCCGCGCCATGCTCGACCCCAAGGGCCGCGCCGTCACCGAGGCCGGTCCCTCCGATGCCGTCGAGATCCTGGGCCTGCAGTCCGTGCCCAACGCCGGTGACGAGTTCCGCGTGTTCGAGGACGAGCGCGAGGCTCGCGCCCTGGCCGATGAGCGCTCGCTCAAGGCCCGTATCGAGGAGCAGAGCCGCGTGAAGCACGTCACGCTCGAGAACCTCTTCGAGACCATTGCCGACGCCGAGGTCAAGGAGCTCAACCTGATCATCAAGGCCGACGTCCAGGGTTCCATCGAGGCCCTTCAGGACTCGCTCGACAAGATGGATCAGTCCGAGGTCCGCATCAACACGATCCACTCCGCCGTCGGTGCCATCAACGAGACCGACGTCGTCCTGGCCGACGCCTCCAACGCCATCATCATCGGCTTTGGCGTGCGTCCCGACGGCAAGGCCCGCTCCGCTGCCGAGCGCGAGGGCGTCGAGATCCGTTGCTACGACGTTATCTACAAGTGCCTCGAGGAGCTCGACGCTGCCCGCATCGGCATGCTCAAGCCCACCGAGGTCGAGGTCTCCACGGGTACCGCGACCGTCCTGGACACCTTCAAGGTGCCCAAAGTCGGTATCGCCGCCGGTGTCCGCGTGGAGGAGGGCGAGATCGCCGCGACCGATTCCGTGCGCCTGGTGCGCGACGGCATCGTGGTCTTCAACGGCAAGATCGCCTCGATGCGCCACTACAAGGACGAGGCCAAGAGCCTCAAGAGCGGTTCCGAGGGCGGCATTGGCCTGGAGAACTTCCAGGACATCAAGCCCGGCGACCAGATCGAGGGTTACCGTATCGACCAGGTTGCCCGTACCGAGTAGGGGGTAGCGCTATGAAGCAAACGCAGGCAACCCGCCGTTTGGGCGAGCAGCTCCGCGAGAAGCTCGGTTATATCCTGCTCTTTGAGGTTTCCGATCCGCGTCTCGACCTGGTCACCCTGACCGCGGTCGAGGTCGCGGTGGACCGTTCGTTCGCGCGCGTGTACGTGTCGTGCGATGCGAGCCGCTACGATGAGGTCATGGAGGCGCTTGCCAGCGCCAAGGGCCGTATTCGCAGCCTGTTGGCTCGCTCGCTCGATTGGCGTGTCACGCCCGAGCTCGATTTTCGCATCGATCGCTCAACCGATGAGGCCGAGCGCATCACGCGTGCGCTGGAAAACGTTCCCGCCACGCTTGCGATCGAAAAGGACGAGGACGGCTATCCGATAGCGGATGCCGCCCAGGAGGCAGCTTTAGATGACTAATTCCGCCGACCTCGCTTCGTGCGAGTCTGCAGATATTAAACGACGCATCCTCGAGCTCATCGAGGATGCGTCCTCCATTGCGATCTCGGGTCACACCTCTCCCGACGGCGATGCCCTGGGCTCCGTGTTGGGCTTGGGCCTTTCGCTTATGAAAGTGTTCCCCGACAAGGACGTCGCCCTGCTGTTGGCAGACGACGATCCCGTTCCGCGCATCTACCGTTTTATGGAGGGCGCCGATCTGCTGGTGCCGGCATCTACCTACACCGGCAACCCGGACCTGTTCATTTCGGTAGACGTGCCGGTCATCGAGCGCCTCAATAATTCCGCCGAGGTACTTCGCCGTTCGGCCCACGTGGCGTGCTTTGACCATCACCCGGCGCGCGAGGAGTTTGCCGAGGTCAGCCTTAGGTGTGTCAATGCCGCTGCTTGCGCCATGATTATCGATCGCTTTTTGGCCGATTGCGGCATTACTGCAAGCGATAGCATCGCCACCTGTCTGCTGTGCGGCCTGGTCACCGATACCGGTCGTTTTCAGTATCAGAACGCCGACGCTGCCGCGTTTCATGCCGCCTCGCGTCTGGTGGCGCACGGTGCCGATCCGGCGCGCGTCGCGCTCGAGGTCTACCAGAGCATGCGTGTCGAGTTCTTGCACCTTAAGTCCATCGTCATGGGTCGCATCAAAACGGTCGCGCACGGGCGCGTGGCGTATAGCTATGCGTACGAAAGTGACCTTAAGGAATGTGGCGTCACCTCGGATGAGTGCGACGGCCTGGTCGATGTGGTGCGCTCGGTGATGGGTGTCGAGGTCTGCCTGTTCCTTAAGGGCATCGAGGGCGATACTAAGGTGCGCGGCAACCTGCGCTCCAAGGGCGATCTTGATGTTTCCGAGATTGCGGCCAACTTTGGCGGAGGTGGGCACCACGCTGCCGCCGGCTTTACCAACGCCGGAACGATTTCCGAGACGCTCACCGCGGCACTTCCCATGCTAGCCGAGCTGGTAGGGGAGGATCCCGCTTCGGTGACCGTCGAGCTCTAACTTTTTGGATGGTACATGGCTCGTCGTACACCTTCTCAACTCAATATGCTGCTCGCCGTCGATAAGCCGGTGGGCTGCACGTCCCACGACGTCGTTTCGCAATGCCGACGTGCTCTCCATGAGCGACGCGTCGGTCATGCCGGAACGCTCGATCCCATGGCATCGGGTGTCATGGTGGTGGGCGTGGGTCAGGCAACGCGTCTGCTGGGCATGCTCACGCTCGATACCAAAAGCTACGTCGCCGATATCTCGTTTGGCGTTGAGACCAATACCGATGATGCGGAAGGTGAGGCCGTCCGCACGGCGCCCATTGCCGCCGACTTGCGCGATCCGGCCTATGCCCGCGAGCGCCTGTGCGCCATGCTGGGCCCGCAGATGCAGGTACCGCCGGCGTTTTCGGCCATTTCGGTCAACGGCGTGCGCGCCTATAAGTCTGCGCGCGAGGGCAATGCCGTTGAGTTGCCCCCGCGTCCGATCGAGGTGTACTCCGCAGACCTGATT
>CAUGKA010000091.1 GCA_959599615.1 uncultured Collinsella sp.
CGGCTCCATCCTCGCCAGCTACGGCGGTGGCCGTATCTCCGTCGAGCTCGCGCACTCCAAAATAACGAATGACCTGCTACCCTCGCAGATCGAAGGCGAGCGTGGCACTATCCAGATCGACCATCTGTCCACGCCCCGCAATGTCCGCATCGACTATCGCGGCGATGTCGTACGCGGCTCGGCGACCGAGGCACCGCGCGAACAGGGCGTCAACGGCCGCGTGCTCGACCTGCCCAAATCGAGCAACACTATGGAATACGAACTCACAGACTTTATCACCGCCATCGGCGGCATCGATAACGTTAAGGAAGAGATTTGGGAGACCCCGGCGGGACGCCACGAGCTTGGCCACTACCGCGATGTTACGCTTGTCTCACTGCGCATCATGGATGCCGTGCGCCAGCAGGCCGGCATTACCTTCCCGGCCGACGCAGGCAAGCAGGCATAGCGATGGGCTTCTTCGATACGTTCTTCTCCAGCGTCACCGGCGGCAGTCGAGAGCCTCAAAAACCATCAAACATCGAGCTCGAGTTGCGCCGCAGGCTTACTGTGCTCGCAAGCGACGAGGCCACTCAAGACACTCCCCTGCGCTATTTCCTGCGCTGGGCGGGGCAAGTCCAGGGCGTTGGTTTTCGCTTTACCAACACCAACCTCGCGCAGGCACGCGCACTCACCGGCTGGGTGCGCAACATGGAAGACGGCTCGGTCGAGATGGAGATACAGGGATCTCCGGCAAACATCCTATCTCATCTCGAGGCGCTTCATGCCTCCTACGAGCGCATGGGAACGCGTTTTCACCTCGTAGAAGCCCAGGCCCAAGCCCCACTTGCCAATGAAGACAGTTTCATTCCTCGTTATTAGTATTGTGTGCTAAATACGGTATCATTTACCTACGACCGTTGATAGAAAAGAGGCGAGGCGCATGGCGGTGCAAAGAAGGAATACCAGGCAGCGAAAGCTGGTTCTTGACGCCGTGCGCCAAAGCTACAACCATCCCACCGCCGACGAAATCTACAACGTCGTGCGCGCGCAGGATGACAAAATCAGCCGCGGCACGGTCTACCGCAACCTCAACCTCCTGGCCGATGCCGGGGAGATCCTCTCCATCAAGACACCAGGCGGCAGCCGCTTCGATCGCACGATCGAGCCGCATGCGCATATCATCTGCACCTCGTGCAGCCGCGTCATCGACGTACCGCTCCCCTTCGATGCCCAGCTCGACGCCAAGGCGTCCGAGCAAATCGGCTGGCACGTCACGTCGCACTACACCATCTTCGAGGGTCTCTGCCCCGACTGCCGGTAGATGTTTGGGACATGCCTACTCAGCAAGTAGACGACGCAGCTCTTCTTCGACCGTGCACACGTAGCGGACACGGTCATTGACACCGCGCATGCTGGGATTGCAGCTTTCCATCAGATAGGGATGGCCCACCACGTTGAGCATGTCGCGATCGTTTTCGTTATCTCCAAACGCCATCATTTCGTCAGGCGAGATCCCCAGTGCACGGCCATAATCGGCAAGCGCGGACCCCTTGCCCGAACCGAAACCGATAAAGTCCGTCCATTCGGTTCCCGACGTCATCACGTCAACACGGTCGCTAAAGAGGCACTCAAAATACTCCAGCGCCGCCGGCTGCTCCGCCTCGGGCGTCTGGAAGGCAATCTTAATGACATCCTCGTCAATGTCTTCGGGACGGTCGACTACCGCCACATCACAATGGACCTCATAACGCAGGTGGTCAACAAACGCATCGTTGCTGCTCATGGTGTAGAGGTGTCCCTCGCACGAAAGGGTCACGTCGGCATGGGGGTACGCAACCACGGCATTCGCGATATCCATGGCCAGGCCACGCTCCATAGAACGCTTGACCACGGCACGCCCCTCGCTCATAACCAGGGCTCCGTTTTCGCATACATAGGCGAGTTCATCGGCCACCGGGGCAAACAGGTAGCGCAGGCTCGCGTATTGGCGACCGCTCGCCGGCATAAACACGATACCGCGACGATGCAGCTCATCGATAAGCTCAAAGGCCTCGGAACGCGGCTCGCGCTCCCCCGGATGCAGCAACGTGCCGTCCAAATCGCATGCAATCAGCTTAATTCCCTCAAGGCCCATATACTTTCCCCCAAAGCACCCCATCAACAGCAAGACGGGCTTTGAATAGTTGCCTCTCAAAGTCCGTCTTACTCATACGCACGTTAACCGCGCGCCTTCTTTACGATCGTAAAGTCTGGAGCCATACTCACAACGGCATCCGCCGCACTCGACGCAAAGCGCCGGTCCGCATCGAGTTCACGGGTAACCACCGAGAGCCGAACGCCCTCGACGCCCCGGAGCATGCGGCCCAAAACAGGCTGCACCGGCGTATACATGCGCACGGTATGCTCGTCCGAATCGCCTCGGAAAAGCGGCGTGTGCATATTGCCGATCTCCCAGCACGCATGCGCAAGCGCAATCGAGTCCATGCGGTCGACTTCGACCAAATATACCTCGGCGCTGCGCAGGCGCACGACAACCGCCACGGGCACCCTGCCCGAACGGTCAATGGCGAGCACGTCGCCATCGGCAAGACGACCGCCGTCGACAGTATCCAGCCGAACATCGATCGTGCGCCCCAGCTCCGTCACGCCCGCAAACGCGCATACATCAGCCTGGTCCCAATCGAGCAGGAGCTCGTCAACTTCAAAGACACCGCCCAGCTCCCGGCGAAGCAGGAGTTCATAGGACGGATCGTTGAGATTTCCCAAGCATGTCGTCGAAACCAAGCGTTCAGGCATACTCTAGTCCTCGACCTCGACGAGCTCGATATCAAAGTTGAGATCCTTGCCGGCGAGCTCGTGGTTGGCGTCGAGCGTCACGGCCTCGGGCGTCACGTCGATGACGACGGCGGGGACGGGCATGCCGCTCGGCGTGGACAGGAAGAGCTTCATGCCCTTCTCGATCTGCTCGATATTGGGGACCTGTTCGGCCGGGAAGGTCAGGACCATCTCGGGGTTGTGCTCGCCGTAGGCATCGGCAGCGGGAATGTGCACGGTCTTCTTCTCGCCCACCTGCATGTCGACAACAGCGGCGTCGAAGCCCTTGATCATCTGACCGGCGCCGCAGGTGAACTCCAGCGGCTCGCCGCGATCGTAAGAGCTATCGAACTGCGTGCCGTCGTCGAGCGTGCCACGATAATGGGTCTTGACCTTCTTGCCCTGGTTGGACATGGTAACCTCCGTGATAAGGGCGGCGCACAACGCGGGCCGCCGTGAACATATGGCGCTAACTATACCCTAGTCATACAATTCAATGACAGTTTGCAAAGAAACGCTGCAACCGGAGGAACCATGGCATATCCCGTATTTGACCTACACTGCGACACTGCCGACCGCATCGGCTGGGCCACGCTCGATCTCGACCTGCGCTTTACCGCCGGCACCGATGGTTATTTCCCCGGCGACGAAACGCATCCGCAAGATTTCGACCTCATCGAGGGCAACGCCTGCGCCATCTCGCTCGCAAAGATCGGCAACACGCCGTGGGCACAGTGCTTCGCCACGTTTGTCCCCGACGAGATTCCCACCGCCCACGCCGCGCGCTTCCAGGCGCAGATCATGGCGCACATGAGCGGCCAGGCAATGCTTAACCACGACCGCATGGTCAACGTACGCAGCGCGGCAGACATTCGCCCTGCGCTCAAAGACGGCAAGGTCGCCTGCATCCACACCATCGAAAACGCCACGTTCTTTGCCGAGGACCCCGCGCTGATCGAGGTACTCAAGAGCCTGGGCGTGCTTATGTCGTCACTCAGCTGGAACGCGCAGGGACCGCTCGCGAGCGGCCACGACACCCACGCCGGCCTCACCGCCGCCGGCATCGAGGCGCTTACGCAGATGGAGCACGCCGGCATGGTGCTCGACGTCTCCCACCTCAACGATGAGTGCTTTGACGAGGTCGCCGCCCGCGCCACGCGTCCCTTCGTCGCCAGCCACTCCAACTCCCGTGCGGTTTGCGGCGCCAAACGCAACCTTACCGACGACCAGTTCCGCACCATTCGCGACATGGGTGGCATCGTCGGCCTCAACTACTGCAGCGAGTTCCTTTCCAACGACGCAACCGACAAGACCGCCGCAGACGTCACCTTCGACCAGCTGGCGGCGCATATCGAGCACTGGCTCGACCTGGGCGGCGAGGACGTCATCGCGCTCGGCGGCGACTGGGACGGCGCCACGGTGCCCGCTTTCCTCTCCGATGCCAGCAAGATGCCTGAGTTCCAGAACATGCTCTCCAAGCACTTTGGCAAGACCGTGATGCAAAAGCTCTGCAGCGACAACGCGCTTGCCTTCTTTGAGCGTTATTAATTTCACATCCCTTGAGCGGGCCGGCATGACGAACGGTCGACATGACGGCCCGTCCCCAAAACAAAGGACCGCGTTTTACGCAGCAGTTTAAGAGTTCCGCATACCGAACGGCTGGGACGCCCATCCCCGTCGTCGTTACCAAAAAGTGCGTCAAGAACTTCAACCTACGCGTCACTTCGAGCGGTGAGGTCCACGCCAGCGCACCGCTCGGCGCCACCCGCGAGCGTATCGAAGCGTTTGTGAAGCGCAACAGCGCCTGGATTACCAGCCGACTTGCCCAGCGCGAGCAGCGTCAGGCGACGGCACGAGAGCCGCTCAGCCCCTCGTCCATCATTGCACTTTGGGGCAAGCCCATCACGGTACAGGATGCACTCGATCACAACTTTGCATCACCCGCACCGCGACCCAAACAGGCCACCTTCGCAAGTTTTATGGGTACCGATGAATCGGACGAAGGCCCACAGGCCAAGCGGCACGCAATCCTCGACGGCCTAACGTCCGATGAGCTCCAAGCCCATATCGACCAGCTCTGTGCAACCGAGGTCACCACGGCGCTGTACGATATGGTGCACGCGTACGAAATCGCAATGGGCGTCACCGTGGCCCGCGTCTCCGTGCGCAGCATGAAAACGCGCTGGGGATCATGCACGCCCAAGACCGGCGCCATTCGCATCGCACGCGAACTTGCCGCCTATCCCATCGAATGCCTCGACATGGTTGTCGCCCACGAGCTCGTCCACTTGCTCGAGCCAAGCCACAATCAGCGATTCCACGCCCTGCTCGACACGTACTGTCCCAACAATAAAGCTCTGTCGCAGCGGCTCAAGCAGCCACCCATAGAGTCGTATTAGAACCGGTTAGCGCACGCGCTCGATCTCGACGCCGCAGCTTGCCAGGGGCAGGCCAACAGGAGCCCACGGCTTATCGAGCTTTATGCGCACACCAAGCAGCGAGGGATAACGGCGCAGCAGCATCTGGGCTGTCCCCTCGGCTGCCGCCTCGATGAGCTTAAACGTATGCTCGCGCAGATAGCCATCGACATCGTGGCACACCGAGCCGTAGTCAATCGAGGCATCCAGGTTATCGTGCTCCCCCGCCGCGCGCAGGTCGGCATAGAGCACCAGAGAAACGATGAACTTCTGACCCAGCGCATTCTCCTCGGGATACACGCCATGGTTGGCAAAAACCTCAAGGCCGTCAATGACAATGCGATCGGCATGGCGCAGATCGTCATAGCTCACGTGAGGCACCGCCGTTGCGGTGGATATTTCGCCCCTTCCACGGCGGGCGAGCTCAGCACCTTCAGTCTTGGTTGCATTCTCGGGCAGTTTCTTGTTACTCAACGCGATCGTCTCCTTCGTTTAGAACCCCGACCGCGCAAACTAACTACACGCGAATCGACAGGTTCTTTTTATCATCGCTCCAGTTGCAAGCGTTGCGCGCGGGACATGCAAAGCAGGCACGCGACGCTTTGTCGGCTGCATAGAGCAGACGCTCAAGCGGTTGGCTGTTCACGCGCAGCTTTCGATGGCCCAGAATGGCCGTCTTAATGGCTGCGGCATCGGCCGGCTCAAACGCCACGTCATCGGGCATGCCGCCGAGAATCGCATCAGCGACGCGTTCGCTTGCAATATCATGGGATATACCCGATTCATACTGTTCATCTTTGCCGATATCGTGAAGAAGTGCCGTGGCGTAGATGACCTCGCGGTCAAATTCGAGCTGCTCCTCGAGATTCTTGATCCACATAATGCGAGCGACATCGAGCAGATGGTCAATACCGTGGCGGCAGAAGATACGCCCCGATTCCAACTGTACGATGTTACCCAGGTGCCGCCGGAACAGCCCGTTGGCACAAATGTAATCAATGCGAGGCATGGCACCAAAGGGGGCCAGGCCCGAAGCCATAAAGCCGCGACGCGACGTCCCCTCATCAGTCTTCGATGTAAAGTCGTTGACGACTCTCATGGTTAGCGGCCCAGCATCCTAAAGAAACGCTCCTCGAGCGCGGGATCGGTCTCAAAGACGCCGCGGCGAGCAAGCGTCACGGTCTTGGTGCCGGGCTTTTGCACGCCACGCATCGTCATGCACATATGCTCGGCCTCCATCAACACAATCGCTCCCTGGGGAGCGAGATAATCCATGAGGGCATCGGCAACCTGTGTGCACAGTTGCTCCTGCAGCTGAAGACGGCGGGCATAAACCTCAACCGTGCGGGCGAGCTTGGAAAGCCCAGCCACCCGACCGTTAGGGATATAACCAATGGCGGCCTTGCCATAAAACGGCAGCAGATGATGTTCGCACAGCGAGTAGAACGTAATGTCGCGCTCGATAACCAAATCGTTCGAAGCGACGGCAAAGGTTTTGGACAGGTGCTCCTCGGCACTCTGGTCCATGCCGCCGGCGATCTCACCATACATACGGGCAACGGGCGCCGGGGTCTCCAGCAGGCCCTCACGAGTTGGGTCCTCGCCTATGCCCTCAAGCAACAGCTTAATGGCGGCCTCGACTTTTTCCTGATCGACCATCTGGGCCTCACTTTTCCGATTTCACGTTCGCGCTATGGTACCACGCCCTCCGGCATCGACCACAAGCTACATAGTATGGGTCGAATAGACCGGATCATCACGCCAAAGTTCAACCGCATCACAAAGCGCAACGCCCTCGCGCTCAGCACGGGCGCGCGTGGCGTTCATATCGATCACGCGCTGGTTACTCGAGCCCCTAAAACGCAACGAGATATCGTACAGATCTTGAACAAACGGGCCGTCCACCAACATATCAAGACAGGTAAGGATACGGTCCGTGACCTCGGTATGGTGGCGTCCTCCCGGCATAAGCTCCTCGAGCACATCGCCGGTAAAACACCAAATGGTCTTTCCTGACCCCGCAGGATAAGCGGCACGAACACGCTCGACAAACTCAACGAGTCCCGCCTGATTCTCAGGTTCCATAGGCTCGCCGCCCAAAATCGTCAGACCATCGATAAAGGGATGGTCGAGGCTCTCGATAATCTTGTCCTCGACGGCGCGCTCAAAGGGCTCGCCCGCGGCAAAGTCCCACGCGACAGAGTTAAAGCAATTCTTGCACCCACGACGGCACCCGCTCACAAACAGAGAAGTACGAACGCCTTCTCCATCAGCAATGTCGAAATACTTAATGTTCGCGTAGTTCATAAGTAACCTTCCTGGGGGTCTGGAGCATATCATCCCGTCCTCAAACATTCTCGGCCTGCGGCCTGCGAAACTGCGGGCGGGACGATATGTCCCGGCCTCATGCAAAAGGCAACTCAATGAACGAAGCGAACATCGAGTATAGGGTTCGAGGTCCAATAAAAACTGGGTTGCGGCTCAACCGCCATCGCAAGTAAATCGCAGCTGCAGCTCGAATTATTTCCGCTAAGAACTTCGAGGAGTGAGCAGACCGCATGCTGCATCTCAGCTACATCAACTTGGCCGCCCCGTAGCGAGGGCCCGGGCCGGTGGGCGGTGTGGGGTCCGCCCGGACAG
>CAUGKA010000092.1 GCA_959599615.1 uncultured Collinsella sp.
GGGCGGGGCATAAGGTTTCCTGCTCGGGCAGTCCTGCTCGCACGAAGGCCACATTAAGTGGCCTTCGGCTCGTGCGGAACTCGCGATAAACCTTATGCCCCGCCCCTCCGGAGCCACACGGGAGCCAGGTTAACTAATTCGGACCCGGCATTCAGAAAAGTCAGTGCAGCAAAATGGCGATGCGGATGGTGCGAATAAGAAAGGGACACGTTGCTGAAACGTGCCCCTTATGAGTGGGGTATGAGGTTAGCGCTCGTAGATTAAGTTGCCCGCCAGGTAGGTGGCCTGAACCTTGGTGGCTTGCAGCTCTTGGGGGTCGATGGTGAGTGGGTTTTGGTCCAGGACTACCAGGTCGGCGTATTTGCCGGGTTCCAGGCTGCCGAGGTTTTGCTCGTCGCCTGCCGCGTAGGCGCTGCCCAGGGTGTAGTTGCGCAGGGCCGTTGCCGCATCGATGCGCTCGCTCGGCAGCCAGCCGCCCTCGGGCCAGTGGCTTTTGGGGTCTTGGCGCGTAATAGCCGTGTAGAGCACGTTCATGCTGGTAACGGACGTGATAGGGCTGTCAGTACCGAAGGCTTGGCGGATGCCGCGCTGCTTATAGGTTGCGAACGGCCACATGATTCGGCTTCGCTCCAGGCCAAGGTCGCGCTCTGGGCCACCCGGATCGAGCGTGATGTGGCAGGGCTGGCTCGAGGCGACCACGTTGAGCTTGCGCAGGCGGTCGATGTCCTCGGGCAGGAGGTTCTCCAGATGCTCGAGTGTGTTATGGCCGTGCTGGGGCAAGCCGTAGAGCTCTGCCGCCTCCTCAAAGATATCGAGTGCGGCATGGATGGCACCGTCGCCGATAACGTGGATGCGCACGGTATGGTCACGCTCGGCTGCCGCCAAAACCAACTTGCGCATACGCTCGACAGGGACCGTCAGGCGGCCCTGGTCGCCCGGGAAGCGCGGGTTGGTATAGGGCTCAGTGAGGTATGCGGTATGCTCGCTCGACACGCCGTCGAAGAACTGTTTAAAGCCTGGCGCCGAGAGCAGCGCGTTGTTCGCGTAGCGGGTCTGGAGTTCTTCCAAGCGCGACTGGTCATCCAGCAGCGTGGGAAACAGATGGGCGCGGATGCCCAGCTTGCCGGAGGCCTGCAGTTTGTCGTAGACGTCATCGCGGATAAAATCGCAGCCCGGCATGGGCATGAGCGACATATCGCATATCGAGGTGATGCCCTGCTCGGCCATCCGCCTCATTTGATCGGCGTAAGCGCTTGCGATGCGATCCTCGCCCAGCCACTCAAGGCAGCGCGGTAGCAGCTGCATAGCAGCTGCCTCGTGAGCAATGCCCGTGAGCTCGCCGTTTGCGTCCTTGTCGTAGCTGCCGCCCGCCGGCGGCTCACTGTCGCGCGTGACGCCGAGCGCCTCGAGTGCACGGCTGTTGAGCCAAAGCGTGTGCCCGTCGCCCGAATACATAACGCAGGGACGATCGGGGAATGCCACATCGAGCGACGCCTTGCTAGGATGCTCGGGCGGGTCCCAACGGTAGTCGCGCCAGCCCTGCGTCACAACCCAAGCGTCATCGGGCAGGTCCTGGGAAAACTCGCGCGCATGCTGCACCAGTGCCGCCTCTGACGTGCCCATATCCATGAGCATGTACGGCGAGGAGCCGACCGAGGTATGGAAAAAGTGCAGGTGCGCGTCATGGAAACCGGGGCAGACAAACTGCTCGCCGTAGTCGATAACCGGCGTGGCGGCAGGCGCGGCGGCAATCACGTCATCGGGCGCACCGACTGCGACGATACGGTCGCCTGCGATGGCAATCGCCAGCTCGCGGGCGGTATCGATGCCGTCTTGCGCGGTAAAGACGTTCTTAGAGCGGATAATCCGATCGATATGTTGCATGGGCATCCCCATCTCTGGCAGGAAATTCAACACCCCCGAGTGTACTCCCCCGCCCTTGTAACAAAACCCCAAGCGGCAAACGGCAACTTTACCAGCCCTAGCGGCAGGTGGCATACTGGAGAGAGCCTGTACGATTTTGCGATCAACCCAGCAAGGAGCAAATCGACCATGACGAAGACCAAGGCACAGCAGATTATGGCGGCGACCGAGGCTCGCGCGGCTGACGACGTCACCGCAGCCATCAAAGATATCGCTACCGAGTTTGAACCCTATATCATCAAGCAGCGCCGCCACTTCCATAAGCACCCGGAGCTGAGCCTTGCCGAGGAGCGCACGACTTCTGACATCGCCAACCAGCTCGACGCCATGAATATCCCCTACGAGCGTCCCCTTAAGACGGGCCTTGTGGCAACCCTTCGCGGCACCGCGCCCGACGCCTATCGCGAGGACGGCACGCCACGCCGCCGCATCCTGCTGCGCGCCGACATCGACGCCCTGCCCGTCACCGAGCAGACCGGCGAGGAGTTTGCCAGCGTCAACGAGGGCTGCATGCACGCCTGCGGCCACGACTGCCACATCGCCATGATGCTCGGCACGCTGCAAATCCTGCGCCATATGACCGACGACATCCACGGCGAAGTCCGCATCGTCTTCCAACCCAGCGAGGAAAACGGCCAGGGCGCCAAGCTCATGATCGGCACGGGCGTGCTCGACGGCGTCGATGGCGCCTACGCCGCGCATATCTGGAGCGAGGTTGACGCCGGCACCGTAAGCTGCGAGCCCGGTCCGCGCATGGCCAATACCGACTGGTTCCGCATTGATGTCCGCGGCACCTCGTGCCATGGCGCCATGCCCCAACGCGGCCACGACGCCGTCATGGTTGCCGCCGAGATCGTCAACGCTCTGCAGACCATCGTTTCGCGCGAGATCAGCCCCTACGAGCCGGCTGTCATCACCGTCGGCGAGCTGCACGGCGGCACCGCGCGCAACGTTATCGCCGGCACGGCCTACCTCGCCGGCACAGTGCGCACCTACGGAGATTCGACCCACGAGGAAATGCCGGAGCTCATGCGCCGCATCGTGGAGCATACCGCGGCCGCCTTGGGCGCCGAGGCAGAGCTCACCGACTACACCATCGCCAACTACAAGGTCGAAAACGACGCCGCCTCGAGCGAGCGCTGCCGTCAGGCCGTAATCAAGTGCTTGGGCCCCACCGGTCAAGGCCATTACCGTGGCACGCTTTCGGGCGAGGATTTTTCGGAGTACCTGCGCCGCGTACCGGGCGTGCTCGCCTTTGTAGGTACGCGCAACCCCAAGATTGGCGCCACGTACGCCCAACATTCCTGCTTCTACAAGATCGACGAGACTGTGCTGGCAAAGGGCTCCATGGTGGCCGCCCAGTATGCCATCGACTTTTTGGCCGAGCCCACCCAAGAGGAGCTCGACGGCCCCGCGATCACCGCGGTCGCCGAAACCAACCCCGACTTGGCCGCCAAGTTGCGCTCTGCCAAGGCCACGTCCGCCGAGGCTCGTGACGCCATCCACGATGCCCGCACGGCTCGCCACGCCGCGATCAAGGGCATCCACGATGCACGCGCCGCCGCGCGCCGCGAGGAGAAGCACGACGAGTAGCCGATTCGCGACCGTCTCGCAGTCATAGCCACATCGCGATAACAAAGCGGGGGCGGACGTTTCGACACGTCCGCCCCCGCTCATTTGTCAGGCTCTATTTCTTCCATTTCCGCCCCGTCCTCAAATGGCAGGTGGCAGGACTACTCGTCCTGAGAGTCCTCGTCGGAGCTTGGCGCAGGCTCGGGCTCAGGCACGGGCGCGGGCTCAGGCTCAGGCTCAGGCTCAGGCTCGGGCTCGGGCGCAGGCGCCGGCGCCGCAGCGGAATCGGATACGGGCGCTACGTCGGCGCTAAAACCAGCCGGAGCAGACTTCTTCTCAAACGGCAGCACAAAAGTCAGTACGTCGTCCTTGTCCTCGTCGGCCCACTCGCTTGCGTAGCGCGCAACCCAATAGCCAACGGCACGGTGCTTGAGCATCTTGCCAAAGACCGTAAGGAATACCGTGACAAACGCTGTCAGCACCAAGAACAATACGAGCGTGATGCCACCGCCGGTAACAAGCGCCTCAATAGCCGAAGGACGGTAGTAGTAGCTATACATACCGACAGAGGCAATGGTGCCAAAGACGATCGTCAAGATCCATGTGACAACGTTGGCGACCAGGCCCGTCAAAAACTCGGGAAGGAACGAAG
Source organism: uncultured Collinsella sp. (assembly GCA_959599615.1). Lineage (GTDB taxonomy): Bacteria > Actinomycetota > Coriobacteriia > Coriobacteriales > Coriobacteriaceae > Collinsella. The sequence continues at coordinate 4,148 of CAUGKA010000092.1, forward strand.
CACAGAACAGCTTGGTCTTGTTGTGCTTAAACGCCGCCCAAACCTTGTCGAGCGAAAACGCGCTCTCCACACGACCAGTCACCGCAAAGTGCATCACGGCGATGTCGGCGAACATCTTAAAGAAGACCCCCAGGACCGCCGTGGCAATCATAGCCAGGACAAGCAGGCCAAGCGAGCCAAACAGCGCTGCCTCGAGTGCATAGGAGCCGTAATACGAATACGAGCCCGCGGCGCCAATTACCACGCTCTCCACCAGCGAAAGCACTACACCGATAACGGGAATGGCAGCGATAACCTCGAGCACGACCGAGATAACGCTCGAAAAGACTCCGAGGCCAAACGACGTGGAACGCATGAGTGGTCGATCCATACCGCCATCAACCTTGAGCGACAGATCGCGACCCCACTCAATACCAAAGCCGGAACCACACACGCTCGCAATGCAAGCTGCCAAAAAGCCGATGGCAGCTGCAATGCCGCCAATAACGGGAATAAACAGCACGAGTACCGACACAACACAAATCAGCGCCGGTAAAAAGGCAATCTGGCACACGCGCTGCAGCACGCCCGGAGTCTTGGTCATATCCTCAAACGCCTGAGCCACACAGCCCTTGGACGCATTCGCCACGGGCGGTTGCGGAACAAACTGCTGGGGCTGACCCTGAGGGGCAGAGGCTGCGGCACCGGCATTGGGGGCACCACACGCACCACAGAACTTATCGTTGTCGCCCATGGGGGCACCACACTGCGAACAGAACATCGAGATCATCCCTTCGTATCTTGAGCGAATCATCTGGATCGCAAACGATGTCTTTGGCATCATTATCACCCAATGTGGGGACAAATACTCCAACATGTCGCATTTGCAATGCGCAGGGCGCTATTCGATTGTTTGATGAGCTCGACCGCGTTAGTTCGTTCCGCGGAAACCCTTGCCGACGATCTCGGAGCTGTCGACAATCGTGATAAAGGCACCCGGATCGATCTCGCGCGCGTAGCGACGCAGTTGCACGGCCTCGCGACGACTCAGCACGCTCATGATCACCGTCACGCACTTGCCCGAGAAAGCACCATAGCCGCGGCTGATAGTCGCCGTACGGTTGAGATGCTTGACGATAAACTCCTCGACCTTAAGGGGCTCGGAACAAATGACCGTGCAGACTTTGCGCAGGTGAATGCTCTCGATGGCCTTGTCGACCACAAGCGTCTTGGCAAACAGGCCAAGCACGCAATACAGACCGACGCGCGGGCCGTACAAGAAGGCCGCGATGGTCACGATGCCGATATCGACCAACAGCAGGGCGCGGCCAATCTCGAGTGTCGTGCGACGTTTGAGGATCATGGCGAGAATGTCCGTGCCGCCCGTCGAGGCACCAATATCAAAGACGATGGCGCTGCCGAGCGCCGGCAGAATCACGGCAAAGCACAGGTCGAGCCACATATCGCCCGTCATCGAGACATCGGTCGGAATAAAGAGCTCAAACAGCGAGACGTAGGCCGAAAGCGCAAACGAGGCGAAAACGCTCCACAGGATTGCCTTGCGCTCCAAAAAGATAAAGCCCAAAACGACGAGAACCGCGTTGATAATCCACATAAAGACGCCGACGGGCAGGGTCGGGAACAGCGTGGACAGAATGACCGACACGCCCGAGGTGCCGCCAAAAGCAAAGTGATTAGGGGTTTTAAACGCGACGATGGCAAAGGCCGTGAGGACCAGGCCCAGATTGAGCTCGGCAAAAAAGCGCGGAAAACCTGGCTCCTGGCTGCGCTTGCGACCAGCGCGCTCGCCCCGCTCGATAACATCGCGATCGACCACGCGCTCCATCGGCACTACGGGAGGACGATGCACCTCCTCGGCAGCACGCGACGCCGCCTCTGCCGCAGCGGCCTCAATTGCCCATGCCTTGCTTTCTGTTTCGTGCTCGTCGGCCATTACGGCAACCCCTCGTTAACAATTTGGAAACATTGCGCCCATTAGAGTAACGCGGAACGTGGGGATTGCAACCCTTAGTTAGACGAGCGGTATGCCTACATCGGGAGCGTACGGAAACGGCCGACCGCGCTTTTGCTTGCGCGGTCGGCCGTTTAACGTTTTCGCAGATAAAACCTGCCAAAAGAAACCTGTCCCTTTTTGGAAGGTTATTCGTGCTGGCTGGTGCGGTGCTCGTACTCCTCGGGGGTGATGACATCCTCGATGCGCAGGTTGACGCCTGCCACCTCAAGACCGGTCATCGCGGCAAGACGCTCGGTGACGCGCGCCTTAACGTCGTCAAAGATCGCAGGCGCATAGGCGCCGTACTCGATGATGACCGAGATGTTGACGACCACGCGATTGTCATCGGTGACCTCGACCGTCACGCCCTTGGTCAGATTCTCGGCACCAAACTGCTCCTGCACAAAGTGCATGAGGTTACCCTTCATGCCCAGAACGTGCGGAACCTCGCGGGTGGCCATGGCAACGATCTTCTCGATCACGCCGTTGGAATAGGTCAGCGAGTCCTCGGACTCGTCCGCTTCCTCGTCATCCTCATCCACATCGGACTCGGCCTCGACGAGCGCTTCATCCTCGAGCGTCACATCCTCGGCTTCGGCGACGACCGCCTCGTTCTCCTCGAGCTCGGTATCGGCCACATCGACCTTCGTATTAAAAGCCATGGTTCCTCCTTATGCCTGCCGCGGATGCGACAGTCGAATACATATTAGCGGCCGCTAAACAGACGGCCGAAGAAGTTGACGATCCCGTTCTCGCCGTCGCGAATTTGGCCGATCACAGCGCCGATCAGCACGAAGAATGCAATGACGAGCGTGTCCCACAGGCCCAACGTGAGCACCAACACGGCGAGGATAAAGCCGGCGACGGCGCCGAGCGTGGTGTTGGGATGACGCACAGCATAGCTCCAGATGGCAGCGCCCGTACCCTTGATGAGACCCATAGCCTCGTCAAAATCCGCGGCTGCCGCGTCTTGTAACTCGGTTGCCTCCGCTTTGGAGTCAACAGGTTCGCTCGCCGGCATAGCGTTCTGATCGATCGTCAGGCGCGGCGTGCGGGCGGTCTTGTCTTGGTTGGTATCACTCACCGGAAACCTCCACGGTCTGGACGGTAGTCTTGGACGGCAAAAAACGGACGCGCGCGGTCGTGCCCGGCGTACCGAGCATGGTGTCACAGGCCTTCTCGATGCGCTGCTGCATCGAGGTGGCAAGAGCGGCAACGTCCTTATCATCGAGCGCGATGGCCTCGACCTTAAAACGAACGTGCGATTCGTCGGAGCCTTGAACGCGCGCCTCGATATGCTCAACCATCACGCGATCATCGCACTCCGCCGCGGCACGGGCGCACGAGGAAAGCGCTGCGAGCGTGACCTCGATATTGCGCTCCCCCGCCGGATGCACGCAGGACGGCTCGCGACGCGCGAACATCAGACGGAAAAAGCTCAGCAGTACGCCAAGCGCCACGACACCGGCGCACGCCGTGACGACGATGCGCGGCATGGGGTCGCGCATCAGCAGCATAAAGCGATACGTATACGGCCCCCAAAACTGGCAGACAAGCGTGCCCAGCGCCACGATGGCGGCGGCAAGGTACACGATTGCTAGGGCTCGTTTGAGCACGCGCATGCGGCGCTCCTTTCGGGTCTCGGTCCACAGAATGCAAAACGATTCGCATCATTATAAAAGAGCCGGGTCCGGTGCTCTACGCACGCG